>NZ_WJZM01000016.1:0-96993 GCF_021609545.1 Pseudomonas sp. PA-1-6B | reverse complement strand
GGCAAGCCAGCTCCCACATTGGATCGCGGGGCATCAGTTATATCTGTGTCGGCTGCCAGGCCGTCACGGGAGCAAGCTCCCTCGCCACAGATTTAGCGTCGTGCCGAAGTTGTGTAGATACCTATGCCGCGATGGGGCCGGCCCAGGCAGCCACTAACTTACAGCCCGCCCGTGGCGTTGAAGCCCACACCCAGCACCGTCAACACCGACAGTGGCAACAATAAGGTATCGAGCAACGCGCTGGCCGGCAGGTCGAGATGGGGGTAGCTCGGGGCCTCGGCACCAAAGCGGTCCTTGGCGCAGCAGCCGCCATTGATCGCGTACAGATCCAGGCGTGTGCCGGCATACACCACCGGGGCGCCCGGTTGCGCGGCATCCAGCGTGCGCGCGGTGGCACAGCCGGTGAGTTGCAGTGCCATCAACAGCAGCAGTGTTTTATTCATCGCCGCCCAGATGGTGCTCGCCCCAACGCGGCAACATGTCCTGGGGAATGTTCAACAGGTTGAGAATGCGCGCCACCACAAAGTCCACCAGGTCATCGATGGTCTGCGGCTGGTGATAGAAGCCAGGCGACGCGGGCAGAATGGTCACGCCCATGTTCGACAACTTGAGCATGTGCTCCAGGTGAATGCTCGAATACGGCGCTTCGCGCGGCACCAGGATCAACTGGCGGCGCTCCTTCAAGGTCACATCCGCCGCCCGTTCGATCAGGTTGTTGCAGGCGCCCGTGGCAATCGCCGACAAGGTGCCGGTGGAACACGGCACCACCACCATCGCCGCTGGCGCACCGGAGCCTGAGGCTACCGGCGACATCCAGTCCTCTTTGCCGTAGACCTTGATCTGCCCCGCCGCTGCGCCGGTGTACTCGGTGAGGAATGCCTGCATCATCTGCACCTTGGAAGGCAGCGCGACATCGGTCTCAGTCGCCAGCACCAATTGCGCCGCCTTGGAGATCAGAAAATGCACCTCACGGTCTTCACGCACCAGGCAGTCGAGCAGGCGCAAGCCGTAGGGCGCACCGGATGCGCCGGTCATCGCCAGGGTGATGCGTTCCGGCCCGCTCATTTCAGTGCCTCGGCCAGCTTGCCGTGCAGGCCGCCAAAGCCGCCGTTGCTCATGACCACCACGTGGGTGCCGGGCTGGGCCAAGGATTTCACATGCTCAATGATGCCTTCCAACGAATCGCAGACTGTGGAGGGCACGGTGCATAGCGCAGCAATCGCGGGCAAATCCCAGCCGAGGTTGGCCGGCGCATACCACACCACCCGGTCGGCATCGTTGACGCTCTCGGGCAGGCCATCACGGTGCGCGCCCAGCTTCATGGAGTTGGAGCGCGGCTCGACGATGGCAATGATCTGCGCATCGCCGACGCGCTTGCGCAGGCCATCCAGGGTGGTGGCAATTGCGGTCGGGTGGTGGGCAAAGTCGTCGTAGATGGTAATTCCATTTACTTCAGCGACTTTCTCCATGCGCCGCTTCACACTCTTGAACGCGCTCAAGGCGGCAATGCCCATGGCTGGCACCACGCCAACATGCCGAGCGGCAGCCAGGCTCACCAAAGCGTTGGCCACGTTGTGTTGGCCGGTCATGCCCCAATCGACGATGCCTTGGGGCTGGCCTTCGAACAGCACTTCAAACCGCGAACCGTCTTCGCTGAGCAACCTCGCCTGCCACTGCCCGTCCGCGCCGGTGGTTTGCACCGGGGTCCAGCAGCCCATGTCGATCACACGCTGCAACGCAGGCTCGGTGGTGGGATGAATGACAAGGCCCTCACTTGGGATAGTGCGCACCAAGTGGTGGAACTGGCGCTCAATCGCCGGCAGATCAGCGAAGATATCCGCGTGATCGAACTCAAGGTTATTCAGGATCGCCGTGCGTGGGCGGTAATGGACGAACTTGGAGCGCTTGTCGAAAAAGGCGCTGTCGTATTCATCGGCCTCGATCACAAAAAACGGCGTCTCCCCAAGGCGCGCCGATACCGAGAAGTTCTGCGGCACACCGCCAATCAGGAAACCCGGGCTCATGCCCGCATGCTCCAGTACCCAGGCGAGCATGCTGCTGGTGGTGGTCTTGCCGTGAGTGCCGGCCACTGCCAGGACCCAACGGCCCTGCAGCACATGGTCCGCCAGCCACTGGGGGCCGGAGACGTAAGGCAAGCCTTTGTTCAGTACGTATTCCACCGCCGGGTTACCGCGAGACATGGCGTTGCCGATGACGACCAGGTCCGGCACAGGGTCGAATTGCGAAGGGTCGTAACCTTGGGTCAGCTCAATCCCTTGCGCCTGTAGCTGCGTGCTCATGGGTGGATAAACATTGGCATCGGAGCCTGTTACGTGATGGCCCAGCTCTTTGGCCAGAACCGCCATCGAACCCATGAACGTACCGCAGATACCCAGAATATGAATGTGCATAGTTGACCTCGTAAACATCGAGGCAGGTTAGCGTAGGGTGGGAAAGTTCGCACGCTTTAGCTGAGCACGAAACGCTCGCCGGTAGGATCCGGCACAAGGGAGGTCTTAAACCGCGCTGCCGGCGTTTTTAAGCTCAGCGTCTTTCAAGGTAGCGCGTGAGACAAAAAACGAGCAGTTCGCAATAATCAGGTTACTCCGACAGCGCCCCTTACTGCATGGCGTCCCGTGAAATGCCATGTTTGCGTAACTTGCGGTACAGCGTATTGCGACTGACCCCCAACTGTTCAGCCACATGGCTCATATGCCAGCGCTGCTGCGCCAACGCGTTGAGCAATGCCTGGCGCTCGGCGTTCTCCAGCGGCGAGACGCACGGCGCATCCACCCTCGCCCCTTGCGGCTGCGCTTGGCGAATCAGGGCCGGCAAGTCTTCAAGACCGACTCGCCCGCCCTCACAGAGCGCCACTACCGTGCGCAACACCGTACGCAACTGCCGCAGGTTGCCGGGCCATTGGAATGCTAACAAGGCCTGGCGCGCAGGTTCGTCCAGCATCACCTGCTCGGTGCCCGCTTCCTGGGCCAGGAGGAAGTCCAACAGTTGCGACTTGTCACTGCGTTCGCGCAACGGCGGCAGGGCCACTTCCAAGCCGTTCAAGCGGTAATACAGGTCTTCGCGAAAGCTGCCATCGGCCACGCGCTCCAGCAAATTTCGGTGCGTGGCGCTGATGATGCGCACGTTCACCGCTTGAGGTTCGCCGCCGATAGGCACCACCAGGCGATCCTCCAGCACCCGTAACAGGCGGGTTTGCAACGCCAGGGGCATGTCGCCGATTTCGTCGAGAAACAACGTGCCCCCGTCGGCCTGTTGCAGTTTGCCGCGCATGCCTTCTTTAAGGGCGCCGGTGAAACTGCCGGCGCGATAGCCAAACAATTCGCTCTCGATCAGGTTTTCTGGAATCGCCGCACAGTTCAGCGCAACAAAGGCCTTATCGCCCCGCTGGCTACCCTGATGCACGGCCTTGGCGAAAGCTTCTTTACCGCAGCCGGTTTCGCCGTTGATCAGCAAGGGCACGTCGCGCTCGAACACTCGCGAGGCCTTGCGTAGCTCATTTTGCAACGCCGGGTCGCCCACGCAGATACCCAAAGGCCGTGGCGCCTGCGGCTTGATGATGGGTACCGGCACACTGCGCGGCTGGCCTCGCAGCGCTGCAAACAGAGGCCGGCCATCGCGGGTACGCAGCGGCCAACTGGCCGTGGCATTCGCGCTGGCCCGGCCCAGCAACTGATCCAGGGAGCAGTCGAAAAATGCTTCCACCGGCTGGCCCACCAAGCCGCCGCGTAGCTGCCCCAACAGGTTCAGAGCGCTCTGGTTGACCGCACAAATGCGCCCTTCACCATCGAACGCCAGCAAGCCTTCGCTGAACAACCCGACCGACTCGGCCTGCAGGTGAAAACGCAGCAGCCAGTGGTGTTCGAAGTGGCGCAGGAAGTAGCAACTTTCGATCATCTTGGCCGACAGGTTCACCAGCGCCATGGTGTGGAACTGGCTCTGGCGCGACACGGCTTCGCGGGCCGAGGACACATCCAGCACCGCCAGCAATTCACCATGAGGGTCGAACACCGGGCTGGCCGAACAGGTCAGCCCGGTATGACGGCCGCGAAAATGCTCGTCACGGTGGATCGTCAACGACTGCCGTTCCACCAGGCAGGTGCCGATACCGTTGGTGCCTTCGCAGGCTTCGCTCCAGTCAGCGCCCAGCCATAAGCCGGCGCGCTCGAAGATCTTGCGCTCGGACGGCGCGGTGACACAGTTGAGGATCACCCCACGCGCATCGGTGAGCAGCACCGCATGACCGGCGCCGGAGAGTTGTTGGTGCAGGCTGTTCATTTCGCTGCCGGCGATGTGCAGCACTTGGCGCAGGCGCTCGCGACTTTCCAGCAAGCGCCCGTGCTCGAGCACGGTGGGCGCGATGGTCAGCGCCGGGTCGAGGTGGTAATCCTCCACGCAGCGCAGCCAGGAGCGTGCGATGGACGGGTCGCTGCCAGGCCCTTGGGAAAGCTCTTGGCCACGGGTGACGGTCAAGACTTGCTGGGCATGGCGACTGAAATGATCGTTATGCATGTTCTTATTATTCTCCCTGCGTGAGAACGCCCAGCATCCCCCAGCCATCCGACCATTGCAATCCCGGCCCGACCCACCGGTCACAGGCTGTATCGTTTGTGGCACAAACTGTCACCCTGCCTGTATCACTCCCGCCACGGCAAAGCTTTGCAACAAAGCCCAACCTCTTGATTCTGCTGGCCCGCACGGCGATGGCCCGACCTTTGCTCTACGCTTTATAACGCGCTCGCAGCGCTGTACTCCAATAAACATAAAAGCAGGAGATGCCCACCATGCGTTATGCACACCCCGGTACTGAAGGCGCCATCGTTTCGTTCAAGGCCAAGTACGGCAACTACATCGGCGGCGAGTTCGTGGCGCCGGTCGATGGCAACTACTTTTCCAACACCTCGCCGGTCAACGGCAAGCCGATTGCCGACTTCCCGCGCTCCACCGCCAAAGACGTCGACAAGGCGTTGGACGCCGCGCACGCCGCCGCGCACGCCTGGGGCAAAACCAGCGCCCAGGACCGCTCGCTGGTACTGCTGAAAATCGCCGACCGCATCGAGCAAAACCTCGAACTGCTGGCCATCACCGAAACCTGGGACAACGGCAAGGCCGTGCGTGAAACCCTCAACGCCGACATCCCTCTGGCCGCCGACCACTTCCGCTACTTCGCTGGCTGCATCCGCGCCCAGGAAGGCAGCAGCGCGGAAATCAACGAACTCACCGCCGCCTACCACTTCCACGAACCGCTGGGTGTGGTTGGTCAGATCATCCCGTGGAACTTCCCACTGCTGATGGCCGCGTGGAAACTCGCACCGGCCCTGGCCGCCGGTAACTGCGTGGTGCTCAAGCCAGCCGAGCAAACGCCGTTGGGCATCAGCGTGCTGATGGAGCTGATCGGCGACCTGCTGCCACCGGGCGTGCTGAACGTGGTGCACGGTTTCGGCAAGGAAGCTGGCGAAGCCCTTGCCACCAGCAAGCGCATCGCCAAGATCGCTTTTACCGGTTCAACGCCTGTGGGCTCGCACATCATGCATGCCGCGGCCGAGAACATCATTCCGTCCACGGTCGAGCTGGGCGGCAAGTCGCCGAACATCTTCTTCGCCGACATCATGAAAGCGGAACCTGCATTTATCGAAAAAGCCGCCGAAGGCCTGGTGCTGGCGTTCTTCAACCAGGGCGAAGTGTGCACCTGCCCTTCCCGCGCTCTGGTGGAAGAGTCGATCTACGACGACTTCATGAAAGTGGTGATGAAGAAGGTCGAGTCGATCAAGCGTGGTGACCCGCTGGACACCGACACCATGGTCGGCGCCCAAGCGTCCGAGCAACAGTTCGACAAGATCCTGTCCTACCTGGAAATCGCCAAGGGCGAAGGCGCGCAATTGCTCACCGGCGGCAAGGTCGAGAAGCTCACGGGCGACCTGGCCACCGGTTATTACATCCAGCCGACCCTGCTCAAGGGCACCAACGACATGCGTGTGTTCCAGGAAGAAATCTTCGGCCCGGTGGTAAGCATCACCACTTTCAAGGATGAAGCCGAAGCCCTGGCGATTGCCAACGACACCGAGTTCGGCCTGGGCGCCGGCCTGTGGACCCGCGACATCAACCGCGCCTACCGCATGGGCCGGGCGATCAAGGCCGGCCGCGTGTGGACCAACTGCTACCACCTGTACCCGGCGCATGCCGCGTTTGGTGGTTACAAGAAGTCTGGCGTGGGCCGTGAAACCCACAAGATGATGTTGGATCACTACCAGCAGACCAAGAACTTGCTGGTGAGCTACGACATTAATCCGTTGGGCTTTTTCTAACTTAGCCTCTTAACAAGCAACCCGCTCCCAACTTGAAATGCAATCAAGTGTGGGAGCTGGCTTGCCCGCTCCTACACTTGAACTTCGCCAGTAATTGCTACCTCGTTCGGCACACAGATGCCGAGTTAAAAACAATAACAATCAAAGGTACTTCCCATGCCTAGCGAACCCACTGGTTCTTCTGTCGACTTCGAAAAAGTCGGCACCGATTATTTTCAACAACGCGAACTGAAAAAAGGCGCCGCCGGCTGGGTACTACTGGTTGGCCTTGGCGTCGCCTATGTTATTTCCGGCGATTACGCCGGCTGGAACTTCGGCCTGGCCCAAGGCGGCTGGGGCGGCATGTTCCTCGCCACTTTGCTGATGGCCACCATGTACCTGTGCATGTGCTTTTCCCTGGCCGAGCTGTCTTCCATGATCCCCACTGCTGGCGGTGGCTACGGTTTTGCCCGCAGCGCCTTCGGCCCTTGGGGCGGGTTCCTCACCGGTACTGCCATCCTTATCGAATACGCCATCGCCCCCGCCGCCATCGCAGTGTTTATCGGCGCCTATTGCGAGTCGTTGTTCGGCATTGGCGGCTGGATGATCTACCTGGCGTTCTACATCATCTTTATCGGCATCCACATCTTTGGTGTGGGCGAAGCCTTGAAGCTGATGTTCGTGATCACCGCTGTCGCCGCGATTGCCCTGGGCGTGTTCCTGGTGTCGATGGTGCCGCACTTCAACGTCGCCAACCTGCTGGATATACCCGTGACCGAGGCCAAGGGCGCCAGCAGCTTCCTGCCGTTCGGCTACGTCGGCGTGTGGGCCGCGATCCCTTATGCCATCTGGTTTTTCCTGGCGGTGGAAGGCGTGCCGCTGGCCGCTGAAGAAACCAAGAACCCCAAGCGCGACCTGCCGCGCGGGCTGATCGGCGCGATTGTGGTGCTGACCAGTTTTGCCCTGTTGATCCTGGTGATCGCGCCAGGCGGTGCGGGGACTTACGCGCTGATCAAGTCCGGCAACCCGCTGGTTGAAGCCTTGGCGTTGTCCTACGGCGGTTCCACCTGGATGGGCAGCTTCGTCAACCTGGTCGGCCTGGCCGGTTTGATCGCAAGCTTTTTCTCGATTATCTACGCCTATTCGCGGCAGATCTTTGCCTTGTCCCGTGCCGGTTACCTGCCGCGCAAATTGTCCGAGACCAACAAGAGCAAGGCGCCAGTATTGGCACTGGTAATCCCAGGGATTATCGGCTTTGGCCTGTCGCTGACCGGCCAGGGTGACTTGCTGATCCTGGTGGCGGTGTTTGGCGCCACCATTTCCTACGTATTGATGATGGCCGCCCACATCACCCTGCGCATTCGTCGCCCTAAAATGGAGCGGCCATACCGCACGCCGGGTGGCATCTTCACCTCAGGCGTGGCGCTGGTGCTGGCTTGCGTGGCGGTAGTGGCGGGCTTTCTGGTGGACCCGCGCGTGGTGATTGGCGCGGCGATCATCTATGGAGTATTAATTGCTTACTTTGCTTTCTACAGCCGGCATCACTTGGTAGCAGGCACGCCGGAAGAGGAATTCGCGGCGATCCAGGCCGCAGAGGCCGCCCTGCACTAACTGCCGAAAACCTCGACGCGGCGTCTTGCCCACAGCAGGCCCGCGTCATCAAGGAGACACTGTATGGCAAGCTTTTCCCACGCGGTGGGTGCTCAAACCTACCGCTTCGACAGCCTCAAGGACGTAATGGCCAAGGCCAGCCCCGCACGCTCCGGGGACTTCCTCGCCGGTGTCGCCGCCCAGAATGACGGCGAACGTGTGGCGGCGCAGATGGCGCTGGCGAATATCCCGCTCAAGCACTTCCTGCAGGAAGCACTGATTCCTTATGAAAGCGATGAAGTCACCCGGCTGATCATCGACACCCACGATAAACAGGCGTTTGCAGCGGTCAGCCACCTCACCGTCGGCGGCCTGCGCGACTGGCTGCTCAGCGATGCGGCTGATGAACATACCCTACGCGCATTGGCGCCAGGGCTGACACCGGAAATGGCCGCGGCCGTGTCCAAGATCATGCGCGTGCAAGACTTGGTGCTGGTGGCGCAGAAGATCCGCGTGGTCACCCAGTTTCGCGGCACCCTGGGCCTGCGCGGGCGCTTGTCCACGCGCTTGCAGCCCAACCACCCCACCGACGAACCGGCCGGCATCGCCGCGAGCATTCTCGACGGCCTGCTGTACGGCAACGGCGACGCCATGATCGGCATCAACCCGGCCACCGACAGCATCGCCTCGATCTGCGCCATGCTGGAGATGCTGGACGCGATCATCCAGCGCTACGAAATCCCCACCCAGGCCTGCGTGCTCACCCACGTCACCACCTCCATCGAAGCGATCAACCGCGGCGTACCGCTGGACCTGGTGTTTCAGTCGATTGCCGGTACCGAAGCGGCCAATGCCAGTTTCGGGATCAACCTGAACGTGCTGCAGGAAGGTTACGACGCGGGCTTGAGCCTCAAGCGCGGCACCCTGGGCCAGAACCTGATGTACTTCGAAACCGGCCAGGGCAGCGCCTTGTCGGCCAATGCGCACTTTGGCGTCGACCAGCAAACCTGTGAAACCCGTGCCTACGCCGTGGCGCGGCACTTCAAGCCGTTTCTGGTGAACACCGTGGTCGGTTTTATCGGCCCGGAGTACCTGTACAACGGCAAGCAGATTATCCGCGCCGGCCTGGAAGACCACTTCTGCGGCAAGCTGCTGGGCGTACCCATGGGTTGCGACATCTGCTACACCAACCACGCCGAAGCCGACCAGGACGACATGGACACCCTGCTGACCCTGCTCGGCGTGGCCGGCATCAACTTCATCATGGGCATTCCCGGCTCCGACGACATCATGCTCAACTACCAGACCACCTCGTTCCACGACGCTCTGTACGCGCGGCAAACATTGGGTTTAAAACCGGCGCCGGAGTTCGAGCAGTGGCTGGCGAAAATGGGCATCTTCACGCAGGGTGATGGCAAGGTGCACTTTGGCAACAGCCTGCCACCGGCCTTTCGCCACGCCTTGGCGCAATTGGGATGAAGGAGCCGACCGTGCAACCAGAATTGCCTGACAACCCGTGGCTGGAACTGCGCCGCCTGACCCCGGCGCGTATTGCCCTGGGCCGCACCGGCACCAGCCTTCCCACCAGCGCCCAACTGGACTTCCAGTTTGCCCATGCCCAGGCGCGGGACGCGGTGCACCTGCCCTTCGATCACGCCGGGCTCAGCCACCAACTGGCCGAACGTGGCCGAGACAGCCTGTTGTTGCACAGCGCCGCCACGGACCGGCACATCTACCTGCAACGCCCGGACCTTGGGCGACGCCTGAGCGATGAGTCGGCGCAAACGCTGCGCGACTACGCCCTGGCCCAGCCCGGTGGTGTGGACTTAGCCATCGTGGTGGCCGATGGCCTGTCGGCACTGGCCGTGCATAAACATACAGCGCCGTTTCTGGCGCGCCTGGAAGAACAGACCCACGCCGAAGGCTGGTCCTTGTCACCGGTGATCCTGGTGGAGCAAGGCCGCGTGGCAGTGGCCGATGAAATCGGGCAGCTACTGGGCGCCAAGATGGTGGTGATCCTGATCGGCGAACGGCCGGGGCTCAGCTCGCCGGACAGCCTGGGCCTGTATTTCACCTACAACCCCAAGGTCGGCCTCACCGATGCCTATCGCAACTGCATCTCCAATGTGCGGTTGGAGGGCTTGAGTTATGGCATGGCGGCCCATCGCCTGCTGTACTTGATGCGAGAGGCGTGTCGCCGGCAGTTGTCGGGGGTCAATCTCAAGGATGAGGCGCAGGTTCAGACCCTCGAATCCGACGACCCGGACCTGATGAAGGGCAATTTCCTGCTCAGCCCGGCGGATGACCGCTAGCGGCACGATTGCGCTTTTTGGCGTCATTAGGCAGCATCGAGTCACGGCCGCTCGTGTGGTCATACCCCATTTGGAAGTTGAGGCCTGGCATGCGGATTACTCAAGCGACCCTGGAACACCTGGACCTGTTGACCCCGTTGTTCGTCAAATACCGCGAGTTCTACGGGGCCTTGCCGTTCCCGGACTCGTCACGGGCCTTCCTGGAAAAGCGCCTGCGGCGCAAGGAGTCGGTGATCTACCTGGCCCTGGCCGACGATGACGACAAGCGGCTGCTGGGGTTTTGCCAGCTGTATCCGAGTTTTTCTTCGCTGTCGCTCAAGCGGGTGTGGATCCTCAACGACATCTATGTGGCCGAGGACGCACGCCGGCAACTGGTGGCCGACAACCTGATGCGCACGGCCAAGAAAATGGCCAAGGACACCCACGCGGTGCGGCTGCGGGTATCGACCAGCAGCGATAACGACGTGGCGCAGAAGACCTATGAATCGATTGGGTTTCGCGAAGACACCGAATTCAAAAACTACGTGTTGCCGATCAACGAAGACTGAAAACCAGTCAGCCAGACACCGCAATATCCTTGTGGGAGCTGGCTTGCCTGCGATGGCGGAGTGTCAGCGAGCATTTCTCATACTGACCCACCGCTATCGCAGGCAAGCCAGCTTGTGTCTTGATCCGGCGACTGGCTTGAAGCCCAACCCCTTCACAATTTCGCGACACTCCCCGCTACAAAAGCCACACGCTTTTCACCTCTCAATCCGTATAATGCCGACCTTTCAGGGTTGTAAGAACCGCGACAATTACTTGTAGCCTTATTGCCTGAGCTTCCGCACAAGCCCGCTGAGTCGGGCTATTCACACAGGTGCCATCCATGGATTTCAACCCGCTCGACCTTATCCTGCATCTCGACGTCTACCTCGACATGCTGGTAACCAATTACGGTCCGTGGATCTACGCCATTCTGTTCCTGGTGATTTTTTGCGAAACCGGCCTGGTGGTCATGCCCTTCCTGCCGGGCGACTCCTTGCTGTTCATCGCCGGTGCTGTAGCGGCTGGCGGCGGTATGGACCCAGTCCTGCTGGCCGGCCTGCTGATGCTGGCGGCCATCCTCGGCGATAGCACCAACTACGTGATCGGACGAACGGCGGGCGAGCGCTTGTTCAGCAACCCGAACTCCAAGATCTTCCGCCGCGACTACCTGCAAAAAACCCACGACTTCTACGACAAGCACGGCGGCAAGACCGTGACCCTGGCGCGCTTCCTGCCGATCCTGCGTACCTTCGCGCCGTTCGTCGCGGGCGTGGCCAAGATGCCGTATCCGCGCTTCTTCGGCTTCAGCGTACTGGGCACCATCCTGTGGGTCGGTGGCCTGGTGACCTTGGGTTACTTCTTCGGCAACGTGCCTTTTATCAAGAAGAACCTGTCGCTGCTGGTGGTGTTCATCATCCTGCTGTCCCTGGTGCCGATGATTATTGGCGTAGTGCGCAGCCGCTTTGGCCGCACGTCCTCCGAAGCCAACCCGCACTGACCCCCCGTGTGGTCCCTCAGCGCCTGGCGTCGCCGGCGCCTGCTGGCCAAGCACCCGATTGCCGATGACACCTGGCAACGGGTGCGCCACCACCTGACCTTCCTCGACGGCATCACGCCGGAGCAAGACCAGTGGCTGCGCGAAGCCTGCGTGGTGTTCCTCAGCGAAAAACACCTCACCGCCCTGCCCGGCGTCGAACTGCACCAGGAACAACGCCTGCTGCTCGCCGCGCAGGCGCAATTGCCGCTGATGAACCTGGGCGACCTCGACTGGTACCAGGGCTTCCATGAGATCGTGCTGTACCCCGACGACTTCCTCAGCCCGCAACGCCATCGCGATGCCAGTGGCGTGGAGCACGAATGGGACGGCGAACACAGCGGCGAAGCCTGGCAACAAGGCCCGGTGATCCTCGCCTGGCCTGGTGTGCTCGCCAGCGGCCAATGGGAAGGCTACAACCTGGTCATCCACGAACTGGCGCACAAGCTGGACATGCTCAACGGCGACGCCAACGGCCTGCCACCTCTGCACCATGACATGCGCGTGCAGGACTGGGCCTGCGTCATGCAAGGCGCCTTCGATGACCTCAACCGCCAGTTGGACGCCAACCCGGATGCCGAGACCGAGATAGACCCTTACGCTGCGGAAAACCCGGCGGAATTCTTTGCCGTCACCAGTGAATATTTCTTCAGCGCCCCGGATTTACTGGTCAATAGTTATCCAGAGGTGTACGCCCAACTCAGCCGCTTTTATCGCCAGGATCCCCTGGCCCGCCTGATTCAACTGCAAGCCAGCGACCCGCGCTACTCGCCACAGGGCGAATGACCGTACGACGCTTGGCGCATGGCATCGGCGTCAGAATATGCCTATAATCGCCGCCACTTTTAGGCCAATCCGGCCATGTCATATGGCCAACTAACGGGGGCAACGCCCAATGAGCTACAGCAAGATTCCGGCTGGCAAAGACCTGCCGAACGACATCTACGTCGCCATCGAAATTCCGGCCAACCACGCGCCGATCAAATACGAAATCGACAAAGACAGCGACTGCCTGTTCGTTGACCGTTTCATGGCCACCCCGATGTTCTACCCGGCCAACTACGGTTTCATCCCCAACACCCTGGCTGACGACGGTGACCCCCTCGACGTGCTGGTCGTGACCCCTTACCCGGTCACCCCAGGCTCGGTTATCCGCGCCCGTCCAGTCGGCATCCTGAACATGACCGACGACGGCGGCGGCGATGCCAAAGTCATCGCAGTGCCACACGACAAGCTGTCCCAGCTGTATGTGGACGTGAAGGAATACACCGACCTGCCGCCACTGCTGCTGGAACAGATCAAGCACTTCTTCGAGAACTACAAAGACCTCGAAAAAGGCAAATGGGTGAAGATCGACGGTTGGGGCAACGCAGACGCCGCCCGCGCCGAGATCATGAAGTCGGTTGCCGCCTACAAAGGCTGATACCCGCGCCTCATTGCCACGGCAAATAAAAAGCCCCGTTAATTCGGGGCTTTTTTATGGGCGAGACTAAACATTAAGTTCAATGTTTAGTTGCAGCGTTTAACCAAGTTGCACATATGAAAGATCGAGCCATAACTAAGCCAGATCCTACAACTGCAAATCAACGCATGGTTTATTTGATGGGACTTTCCGGCCAGTAAACTCTGCGTTTATGAATACATCAGGTGATCGTTTAAAAGCACTACTACGGGAAGTTCATCTTTCCGCCTCCGACTTCGCCAAGAACCGCGGCGTCACGCCTCAGCACGTGAACAACTGGTTCAAACGCGGCGTCCCCATGGGCCGACTCAACGAGATCGCAGAATTGCTGTGCGTCTCAAGTCGCTGGTTAAGCGACGGCAAAGGCCCCAAACACCCGCCCGCCAACTACCTGTTGGAAGGCCCCATCGCAAGGATTGCAACCACCCGCGAAGACACAGGCAAATACCTCACAGGCCCCGCCTGCCGCCCGGAAAAAACCGACGTGGAGATTCCTCTCCACCCCACCTTCACCTCAACCGAACGCATCCGCGTCTCCCTGCACAATCTGGAAACCCTCAACGTCAACCCCGACCGCGCGATAGGCGCCTACATGGTCGACAACAGCATGATCGACATCATCCAACAAGGCGCCACCCTCGCCATCGACCGAGGCCGCACCCAAATCATCGACGGTGAAATCTACGCCGTCGAACACGATGGCATGCTGCGCATCAAATACCTCTACAACCGTCCTGGCGGCGGCCTGCGCATGCGCAGCCACAACGCCAGCGAACACCCGGACGAATACCTCAACCATGAGGAACGCTTCGAACAAAGCTTCAAGATCGTCGGCTGGGTATTCTGGTGGTCCACCCTCAACAACCGCCGCCCACCGGTGCCGCTGGATGAACACCTGCTGGGCTGGGAAGGCTCTAAATCGGAACCGGAGGTGGGCAACTGAGGTGAATGTGGGTATCATGCGCCGCACATTTGGCAGGGGTCGCTTTTAGCTGACACCCTGCTGGCGAAGCGGAGGAGTTCCCGCGGATGCCCCTACTATTCAGCCTGACGCAATGTGGGCTGAGCGATTTGAAGGCTGGTGAGGTTTGTCAAAAACAAGCTGAGGCAGTCCCCGAGAAGCCGGCCACAAGCCGGCTTTTTAATGCCCGTAAAACACAGTTCCAATTACCCAACAGCTGCTGGCCCACCCTTCAATCAATGTCATTGAGGCAGACAATTCATTCCTGTTCTGCGCAGCGACCTGAGGCCTGAAATCGCGCCTTAACCATTGTCCACCTTAAGTTGACAGTAAGACTCCTCCCACCCGATTTATCCCCCGTCACCCACCCATTAATCTGTGCCCATGTTGAACGCAACGCCCAACCAACCTAAACAAAAAAAGGATTCAACCATGAGCACTGCAACCTACAACCGCTTGAACAAAGACGACGCCATTGTTCTGCTGGTCGACCATCAGACCGGCCTGATCTCCCTGGTGCAGGACTTCTCGCCCAACGAGTTCAAGAACAACGTGCTGGCCCTGGCTGACCTGGCCAAGTTCTTCAACTTGCCGACCATCCTCACTACCAGTTTCGAGCAAGGCCCTAACGGCCCGCTGGTGCCGGAGTTGAAGGAGATGTTCCCGGACGCGCCGTATATCGCTCGCCCTGGTCAGATCAACGCCTGGGACAACGAGGATTTCGTCAAGGCGATCAAGGCCACCGGGCGTAAGCAGATCATCATTGCCGGTGTGGTGACGGATGTGTGTGTGGCGTTCCCGACGTTGTCGGCGCTGGCGGAAGGGTTTGAGGTGTTTGTGGTGACGGATGCGTCGGGCACGTTCAACACCACGGTGCAGCAGGCCGCGTGGAGCCGGATGACGCAGGCCGGTGCACAGTTGATGAACTGGTTCTCGGTGGCGTGTGAGTTGCACCGCGACTGGCGCAACGATATCGAAGGGCTGGGGAATTTGTTGTCCCAGCGGATTCCTAACTATCGCAATTTGATGAACAGCTACTCGGCCCTGTCTGCTCGCCAGAGCTAAGACTGCCATGCTCCGTATTGAGCCTGCCTGAAAAGGCAGGCTTTTTTATGGGCGTAGATTGAGATGCGTGTGGGTGACGCGGAGCGTCACTGGGTGCATTACCACGCGGAGCGTGGGAACGATCAACTTCCTTAATCCAGGATCAAGTGCGGCAGAAACCGGCTTGAGTCCTTGGTGATCAAGCTATTGTCCTCTCGCACACCTATGCCAGCGGCCTGGTCGCCAATTACCCAAGAGCCGATCAGCGTGTAGCTGTCACCAAATTTCGGCAGCGGTGCGAACTCCTGAAGGATGAATGGCGCATCCGTGTAGGGGCCGTCTTCTTTTACGATCAGGCCGTCGGCGGTTTGTAGTTCGATGTTGGCGCCTTCCCGGGAGAAGAACGGCTTGCGCACCCAGCCTTTTGGCACGGCCTTGCCTGGGTCGGTGTCCAGGTGGGACGCGAGCAGGTTGGGGTGGCCTTGGTTGAATTCCCACAGCAGCGGCAGGATGCCTTTGTTGGAGAGGACGGATTTCCACGCGGGTTCGAAGAACTGCGTGTCGCTCTGGGCAATCGCGGCACCAAAGGGCTCGTGGAAGATGAACTCCCAGGCGTGCAGTTTGAACAGGTGGGGGATCCAGCGATCTTCAAGGTCGACGAAGCGGCCTTCGCTGGTCAGGCCGATGTCTTCGACGTCGATGTGGCGCGATTCGATGCCGACTTTTTCGGCAACCAGACGCAGGTAGTCGGTGGTGCCTTTGTCTTCGATGGAGTCTTTCATCGAGGCGAAGTAGAACGGCTGGCTGACCTGCAGTTGGGCGAAGGCCTGGTGCAGTTTGGTGTCGATGCTATTGAACTGGTCGGCGTGCTTGGGCAGCAGGCCGCGTTCGATGCATTGTTCCAGCCAGCCCCACTGAAACGCGGCTGCTTCGTAGAGGCTGGTGGGGGTGTCGTAGTTGAGCTCCAGCAACTTGGCGGGCCCGCTGCCGTTGTAGGAGAAGTCCATGCGCCCGTACAGGTGCGGGTGACCTTCGAGCCATGAGGTTCGGATCATGTCGTAGAAAGGCGCGGGGATGCTCAGGCGTTCAAGCAGTTCTTCGCTGTGGACCACGCGGGCGACGAGGTCCATGCACATGTCATGGAGCTCGGTGGTCGGGTCTTCGAGGTCGCGCTCGATTTGCTTGAGCGTGAACTGGTAGTACGCGCTTTCGTCCCAGTAAGGTTCGTCGTCGATGGTATGGAACAGGAAGCCAAGACTCTCGGCTGTGTGTTTCCAGTCATGACGCTCTGCGCATTGGATCTTCTTCATGGCCGGTGTCCTTAGCTGCTCGACCCGCCGCCCCAGCCGCTGCGTGCGCTGGCTTTGCTGCCGAAGCCGCCGCGGGAGGTGGCCGATGAAACCGAGCTCGACTTAGGTGAAGAGCGCAGCGTGTTGGTGTAATTGCTGCTGCCGTACCGGGCCTGGTTGGAGCGGCCAAAGGTCGCGCCATTGGAGACGCGTTGGTTGAGCGTCGAGTTGCCATAGTTGCCACGATCATCGCGATAGCGGTACACCGGTTCCGAACGGTAGCTGTTGCGGTTGTTGCTCAGCATGTTGCCGATCAGCAAGCCGGTCAGCAGGCTGCTGGTGGAGAAGCCTGAGCCGCCGCCGCTGGCCTGAGCGTTGGCCGCTTGCGCATTGGCAGCGTCGACCTGGGATTGGGTCACCTGGCCTTCGGCGGTCAGTTCGAAACCGCCCAAGCGCGGGATGAATTTGCCGGTGGAGTCTTGCTGGCACCAATCAGCGACAAAGTCAGCGTCGCAATCGGCCTGGCTGTCATACACCGGCGCAATGCGGCGATGCTCGGCCATGGCCGTCATGTAGGCGTCCGAGCAGACGTCCACCGGAAGCTTTTCATCGGCGCATTGCTGTACCGACTGGAAGTTGTACTTCTTTTGCAGGTCGTAGGTTTTTTCCGTTGGGCCGCAGCCGGATATCGCCATGGCGACCGACGCAGCCAGCGACAGCTGGACGTACTTGCTTCGTTTCATCGGGAGCTCCGTGCGCAATCAGTTCGAGGTGGGCGTCATGCACGCGGCATTCAGCATGCCGACGCTGATGGCCACCGCGGCCACGTAGATACCGGCTGCCAGTTCGCCCTTCTTGATGCGCTCGGACGTGCCTTTGAGCACCAGGCTGGTCAGCAGGAACGCCAGCAGTTGGACGACGGCGGCGATCACGGCCCAGACGATGAAGTCGAGAACGTTGATCGAGTAGGCAATCACGTTGCTGGCCGGAATGGCGAAACCGACGATGGCACCGCCCAGGGCGACCGCTGCGGAGGTGTTGCCCGCACGGATCAGTTCGAACTCCTTGTGCGGGGTGATGCGGGTGTAGATGAACTGGAACAGCGCGAACAGTACCGCAGCCCCCAGGATGTAGAGGACAAAGCCGAGCACCGCAGCTTTGTTGAGGGAGATGGAGAGTGCTTCTAGCATGGACGGCTTCCTTTTTTAGAGCGTAGTCAGGTCGGTGGTGTACAGCGAAATGCCCAGGGATGTGCTCAGGCTGATGGTGCCTTCGGCATCTTCTTCGACGGAGAACAGCAGGAACTCTCGACGGTCGGTCAGGCCGGTGTCGCGGGCGTATAGCATCGAACGGTGCTCGACGCTGTAAGTGGCTTCTGGGCTGGTGACCTGTTCGCTCATCGCCACCAATTCGGTCTGGCCGTTCTCGCTGCCCCACTCCCGGAAGTACTCGACGCCGTCGTGGGTGTAGGTCGGCAGCCCGATCAGGCTCTGTGGGCCCGCGAGCCTGCGCAGTTCCGCTTCGCTGCTGATGGTGACGTAGCTGAGGTAGTTGAACAGAATCACTGACTCGACCTGGCCCGCTATCTGGCCGGTGGTGTGCACCTGCAACCAATAATCTTCGTCGTTCATGTAATAACGCGACAGCCAGGTGGACTGGCCAAGATCGATGGTGCCATTGCTCCAGATTTCCTGGGAGCCGGGGATCACCACGTTGGTTTTTTCATCGAGCAGCAATTTCAGGGTGGTGTCGAACATCACGCCCTTGCCCGGCGCCAGGCCCAAAGGACCGGTAGCAGGCAGGCTTGGGCTGGCGGTTCGGCTCGAGTCGGTAGTGGCTTTGGGGGCCTCAAGCCCCATCAACTGTTTAAGCCATCCCATGGGAGATTTCCTTAAGGCGAGTGGAAGCGATGTAGAAGAGTTCGCCGCCTTTGACCTGTGTGGCACTGGGCGGGTTGATCGACGGCTGCTGAACGCCTTTGGCGCGATAGCCGATGAGGGTGGCGTTGTGGCGCTCCTTCATCTGCGTGTACAGCTCGCCGAACGTTGCCTCAAAGGCATCGGGCAATTTCATCAGGTACTGGGTGGCGCCCTGCCCCACGCACAGCAACTCATTGATGACCACCGACGACCCCGGATCCTGGGAGGCGCGCACCAGCATTTCGATCGCCATGCTGGACGTGCATTCCAGGCGCGGGGCGTAGGAGCTGGCCAGTGCAGCGATTTCACTTTCGTTGAAGTGGGCGACCACATGCCCGACGGGGCTCAGTTGATTCACCGCCAGCACGGTGGCCAGCGTCAGGTCATCAGACGGGGTTCGCACCAGCACACGCTCGGCACCGGGCACACCGGCACGCAGCAACAGTGCGGTGGAAGACAGGCTTTCGCCGCGGATGAACGCTGCTTTGCCCGGCATCGGGTTTTCTTCAAGGCTGCAATCGCAGATCACGATCAGGTTGTCGTTCGAGGTTTCGTCTTGCAGCAACAACTCAATCACCCGCTCGCTGGACGCGCCCTCCCAGCCGATCAGCACGGTATGGCCGACCTTGCCGGTGAAATCACCTTTGCCCTTCATGCCTTTTCTCCATGCATCGATAACACTGCTGGTGGTTTTGCCGATGGCGGCCGTGAGCAGCGCAATGCCCCCGAGCATGACCCAGGCCGCCACGAAAATTCGTCCCGCCGAGGTCTGCGGCGCGAGGTCGCCATAGCCGACGGTGAGTGTGGTGGTGAGGTAGAAGTAGATAAACGTGGCGGGAGCGGTGAGGTGTTGTTCGCCCAGCAACACCAGGCCCAGGTAAGCCGTGCTCAGGTGGACACCCAAGGCAACGATCAGTCCTGCCCAACCGAAGCGGTGAAAGAGGGACGAGGCGTACATGCGTAACAGTAGGAAAATCGACATTTGGCCCCTGGCTCCCTGGGTACTTGAATCCTGACGACAGCATCGCCTCGGCGTCTGGATGCTCAAGTGCGTTCACCCGGCATTAAACCCGCTGCGCGGCGTGGATAGAAGTACCTTGGCTGCAATAAATCCGGCGAGCGCACCAAACAGATGCCCTTCGAAGGAAACGCCCTGCCGCGGAAGGAAGCCCAAGATCAGCCCGCCATACAGCAAAGCCACAACAGCGGCTGTTAGCAGGTTGCCCCAGCTTCTGTGAAACCAGGCGCGAGACAGCAGATAGGCCCATAGCCCGAACACCCAGCCGCTGGCGCCGACGTGTACGCCTGAAAAACCAAACAGCCAGACCAACAAGCCGCCCAGCAGAATGACGATGGCACTGACGGCGATGAACCGGTTGACCCCTTCGATGATGACCAGAGAACCCAGGATCACAAAGGCAATCAGGTTGGCGCTCAGGTGGGCGAAGGAGGCGTGCAAAAACGGTGATGCGAGGATGCCGAACAGACCCTGCATCGTTCTCGGGATTAGCCCGAATGCCATGAGGCTGTAACCGGTCGCCACATTGAGCAGTTGCAGCGCGACCATGAAGAGGGCCAGGCCTGCGATTGTCTTGAAACCCTTCAAGGCGTTCATCCTGACCTCAACATACAAAAGAAAGGCACTGCCACTGTGGCGAGGGAGCTTGCTCCCGCTGGGGCGCGAAGCGGCCCCAAAAACAGGACTGCTGCGCAGCCCAGCGGGAGCAAGCTCCCTCGCCACAGAGTTGCAGGCTTAACTGACCTGCGTTGATTACTCAGCCGACTTTTGCTTCAGACGCTCCAGAATCGCATTGGCACTGCCTTCGTTCGGCGTGATGCCGGCATCGCGCAGTTTGCGTTCCAGGTCCGTGCCCGTTGACGCATCAGCCAGCTCATCCTGGGCTTGCAGCTCAGCGGCACGTTGCTGCTGCTTGGCCTGCAAGCGATTGAGCGTACCGACGGCGGTTTCCAGCTTGCCGTTGGCACCACCGCTGGCAATGGAGGCACTGACCTGGGCCTTTTGCACGCTGTCGCGAGCCTTGGCCATGTCCACTTGCTGGCGCAGGCTTTTGATGCGGCTCTCGGCTTTGGTGATGTCTTTGCGCATGCTTTCAGCGTACCCACCGAACTCGGTCGTCTGCTTTTGCTCCACGTCCCGCTCGTTGGTCAGGGTCGAAATGGCTTCGGCCACTTCCAGGGCGAGGTCTTCACGGTTGGCCTGGATAGCGGCCATCGCCTTGGATTCCAGGTCTTTGATCTTGGCGTCGTACTCGCCAACGCGATCAGCCGCCAGTTTGTGCTTGGCCATGATGCTTACCAATTCACGCTTGGCGTTGGCCAAGGCGCTGTCGGCATCGCGAATTTCCTGGTCGAGGATGCGCAGGGCCTGTTGGTCGACGATCGATTCGCCGACTTCGCTGGCACCGCCACGCAACGCGGTGAACAATTTGCTCCAGATGGACTGAGTCATTGGATTTTCCCGAATAATTAAATGAAGAAACGTTCGAAGGCTTCGCTGGCGCGCTGCACGTTATCAACCAGGGTTTTCACCTCGGTCACGATGTTGGTCAGGCTGGAGTCGGAGCTGAGCGCACCGAACATGTTGTAAACCACCTGCCCGTTCGGCATGGACTCGATACCGATGGACGACAACGGGAACATCTCCCGGCTGCGCAGCACGGCGTCGTTGAATTTCGCGACATCGTTGATGGACTCGGCGTCGACCAGGACGGTATCCACGATGATTTGTTCGCCCACCACCGCGATGTAAATCGGCAAGCCACCAAAGTCGTTCATCTCCAGCTTGATGCTGGACTCGGAGCCTTGGACGAGAGAAAGCGTAATGTCATTGGACGTCACGTCATCCAGCGCCTGAAGAGCACTGAAGAGGCGATCGATATTCCAGTTGGTACCTGCGCTCATGAAATTCTCCGACATGAATGAGCCAGCCAGGATCGGTTGGCGTAGCTGTTTCTCCATTTGCTTGAGCAGGCTTCGGTTTTCGGGAAGCACCCAAGTCTCGTGTTTCACATAACCGGCCGCCGCCAGCCCCGCACGCATCTGCTTCATGTAAAAGCTCGACGGCTTTTTTGCGGACGGTTTCAAGCGCTCTCCCTTGAGGCTTGCTGAATCGGTATCGGGCCCAGTTGATGGGCTCGATGGAGAGCTGCTGTTCATGGTACTGACCTCGCTGTGAAAAACTCACGCGTGAGAAAATCTACAGGCAATCCGCAAGGTACTCAATAGCTCACGCGTGAGATTTTTCCTTACATTTTTCAACCACCGAAAAGACCCTGCCTACCCCGCCAACTCTCGCTCGATTTGCTCGATGCTAGGCAAGCTCGATTGCAGTTCGGCTGGCAAAGACTCCATCAGTTGATATTCCGCCACACCAATAGGTCGGTTGTTATCGCGCAGTGCATATTCAGCCACCACTTCATTTTTACCCTTGCACAACAAGAGGCCGATAGTCGGGCCGTCCTGTGGGTGCTTTATCTCGGCATCCACCGCCGCAAGATAGAAGCTCAATTTGCCCAGATGCTCGGGCTTGAACTTGCCTGCCTTGAGTTCGATCACCACATAGCAACGCAGCTTCAGGTGATAGAACAACAGGTCGATGAAGAACTCATCGCCGCCTACATTCAGCAGCACTTGCCGGCCAACGAAGGCAAAACCTGCGCCCAACTCCAACAAGAAGTCAGTGACATGCTTGATCAGGGCGTTTTCGATTTCGCGCTCTTGTGCATTCTGGCCCAGGCTGAGGAAATCAAAACGATAAGGGTCCTTAAGAGACTCGCGCGCCAGGTCGGATTGCGCTTTGGGAAGATGGCTTTCGAAGTTGCTCACTGCCTTGCCACTGCGTTCCAACAGGCGGTTTTCAATGTGCATCACCAAGGTGTTGCGCGACCAACTATGCTTGATCGTTTGGATGGCGTACCAACGTCGCGTTTCAGGGCCGGGAAGTTTGTCCAGAAGTGCGATTTGATGGTACCAAGGCAATTGTGCAAGCACCTCTTGCACAAATTCCGAATCCGGCCACGCCTCGGCAAAAGCACGCATGTACTTCAGATTGCGCGGCGAAAAACCCTTGATGTCAGGAAAGGCCGCCCGCAGATCTTGCGCAAGGCGGTCGATCACCTTGCTACCCCAGCCTTGAGCGTGCTGACGCGTCAAAATATCGTGTCCCAACTGCCAGTAGAGCAGCACCAGCTCACGATTAACTGCTATTGACGCACGCTGTTGCGCCTGATGGATACGGCCTTTGAGGTCTGTCAGCCAATCGCCGTAGCCCTCAGGAGGCGCGATCAACCCGATAGAAGTTTCGCTCATGCCTTTTTTACTCTGGTGTTTTCGGCAGGCTAGCCAGCCGACAGTACCGTCACAAGCATTCGAGAACAGTTCAGGAAGGGTCCCGCGTACCTCACAGAAAGGTCCTGCTGGCACTTGACTCTCCCCTATACGGCACCCCCTACCCTGAATGCCCTTTTCTCAGAACTTATCACCATGAGTCAGCGCATTCTGGTCATTCTCGGCCACCCGTCCTCCGATAGCTTTTGTTCCGCCCTCGCACACACCTATATCCACGCTGCGAAAACGGCCGGCCACGAAGTCCGCGTCCTGCGCCTGGGTGATCTCAGCTTCGACCCAATCCTTCATCATGCTTACACCCAGGTTCAAGTGCTGGAACCTGACTTGCTCAGCGCCCAGTCCGACATCCTTTGGGCCGAGCACCTGGCCTGGGTTTTCCCTGTCTGGTGGGGCGGTGTCCCGGCCCTGATGAAGGGCTTTATCGACCGCGTTTTCCTACCCGGCTTTGCCTTCAAATACCGCGCAGGCAAGGCATTCCCAGACAAGTTATTAAAGGGCCGAACCGCGCACTTGTTAGTGACCCTCGACACGCCGCCGTGGTATTACCGCTGGGTTTATCGCATGCCGGCCATCCACCAGATGCGTCGTACCACGCTGGCGCTTTGCGGTATCACGACCGGCAAGACGCTGCTGTTGGGGCCGGTGCTGGGCTCTTCGCTGACGCAGCGGGCCAAGTGGCTGAAACAGGCCGGCGCACTACTTGAAAAAGGGAGTTTTCATGTACATCGGCAAAGCCGCGCAGTTGTCCGGCACGACCATCAAGGCGATTCGTCACTATGAGGCGATCGGGCTGATGCCAGCACCTGCGCGTCAGGGCGGTTATCGCGTTTATACCGCGCAGAGTGTCGAGCGGCTGATGTTTATAAAGTGCGCGCAACAGCTGGGGTTCAAACTCAAGGAATTACAGGAGATTTTGCAGGGGTACGAGGGTGATGCGCTTCCTTGGGACAAGGCTGATCAAGCCATCGCCAATAAGAAGCAAGCGTTAGCCATGCAAATTGTGGCATTGCAGAATATGCATCGGGGTTTATTGGTCTTCGAGGCCCAATTGAAAGCGGCGCAGGGGGAGTGCCCGGTCGCCACGAAGGCAAGCTGAGACTCGGTGAGCCGAATAAGGTCGCTAATCGGCTCATTGGGTGAGCCGAATAAACCCATCAATCGGCTCACATCCTCGTGTGTGCGCCACTCATTTGCCCCAATCCCCCATGTCTGCTAGTGTCGCGCCGGTTTACCGTCTACCGGAATTGCCGCCATGGCCCGCAAAAAAGTTGCACTCGATTTCGAACAATCCCTCGCCGACCTGCAAGCCCTGGTCGAGCGTCTGGAGAACGGCGAGTTGTCGCTGGAAGACTCGTTGACAGCGTTTGAGCAAGGCATCGGCCTGACCCGCGACTGTCAGAGCGCGTTGGCGCAGGCGGAGCAGAAGGTCCAGGTGTTGCTGGAGCGTGACGGGGAGTTGGCCGAAGAACCTTTCGATGCGGAACAGCCGGAATGATCAGCGCATATCAGGCCAGTAGCCAAGCCCGGGTGAATGCCGCGCTGGAGCCTCTGTTTGTTGCGCCAAGCCCGGAAATGACGCGCCTCTATGAAGCCATGCGCTACAGCGTGATGAATGGTGGCAAGCGGGTGCGCCCGTTGCTGGCCTATGCCGCCTGCGAAGCTCTCGGGGCGCCGGCAGCCGAGGCGAATGGTGCGGCCTGTGCGGTCGAGTTGATCCACGCCTATTCCCTGGTGCATGACGATTTGCCAGCAATGGACGATGACGATTTGCGTCGCGGCCAGCCCACCACCCATAAAGCCTTTGATGAAGCCTATGCGATCCTGGCCGGTGACGGCTTGCAGAGCCTGGCGTTCAGCGCATTGCTGGACCCGCGCTTGAGCAGCGTCAACGCCGAGATACGCCTGCGCATGGTCACCGCCCTGGCCCACGCCGCAGGCCCGGCTGGCATGGTCGGCGGGCAAGCCATCGACATGGGATCGGTCAGCCTCAAGCTGGATCAAAAAGCCCTGGAACATATGCATCGCCACAAGACCGGCGCGCTGATTGAGGCGGCCGTGCAGTTGGGCGCACTGGCCAGTGGCCGCGCCGGCGCCGAGCAATTGGCGGCCCTGCAGACCTACTCACGCGCTATCGGCCTGGCCTTCCAGGTGCAGGACGATATTCTCGACGTGGAAAGTGATACCGCCACCCTCGGCAAACGCCAAGGCGCCGATATCGCACGGGACAAGCCGACTTATCCTGCATTGCTGGGGCTGCAAGCCGCCAAGGCGTATGCCATCGAGCTGCGCGACCAGGCCCTGGACGCCCTGCGACCTTTCGACGCGGCGGCCGAGCCACTGCGTGACCTGGCGCGGTATATCGTCGAACGTCGCCACTGACAGCCGCGGCCATTTGCGCCGCATATCGGCCAAGTTAGGCCCTCTGCGTGGGCAGTTTGCACGGCTTGAGGTAAACTGCCGCCTCTTCTATACCTATAACGATTCGCCTGATGCCCACGACGTTTCAAGAGATTCCCCGCAAACGCCCGTCTACGCCCCTGCTCGACCGTGCTGCCACGCCGGACGGCCTGCGTCGACTGGGTGAAGCCGAGCTGGAAACCCTGGCCGATGAGCTGCGCCTGGAATTGCTCTACACGGTCGGACAGACCGGTGGGCATTTTGGCGCCGGGCTGGGCGTGATCGAGCTGACCATCGCCTTGCATTACGTGTTCGACACCCCGGACGACCGGCTGGTGTGGGACGTGGGCCACCAGGCGTATCCGCATAAAATCCTCACCGGCCGTCGCGAGCGCATGGCCAGCCTGCGTCAGAAGGACGGCCTGGCCGCCTTCCCGCGCCGTGCCGAGAGCGAGTACGACACTTTTGGCGTCGGCCACTCCAGCACGTCCATCAGTGCAGCGCTGGGCATGGCGATTGCCGCCCGCCTGCAAGGCAGTGAGCGCAAGGCGATTGCGGTGATTGGTGATGGCGCGCTGACCGCCGGCATGGCCTTCGAAGCGCTGAACCATGCGCCGGAAGTGGACGCCAACATGTTGGTGATCCTCAACGACAACGACATGTCGATTTCGCGCAACGTGGGTGGCCTGTCCAATTACCTGGCGAAGATCCTCTCCAGCCGTACCTACGCCAGCATGCGCGAAGGCAGCAAGAAAGTGCTGTCGCGCCTGCCTGGCGCGTGGGAAATCGCGCGTCGCACCGAAGAATATGCCAAGGGCATGCTGGTACCCGGCACCCTGTTCGAAGAGCTGGGCTGGAACTATATCGGCCCTATCGACGGCCACGACCTGCCCACCCTGATCGCCACGTTGCGCAACATGCGCGACCTCAAGGGCCCGCAATTCCTGCATATTGTCACCAAAAAAGGCAAAGGTTTCGCTCCGGCGGAAGTCGACCCGATTGGTTACCACGCGATCACCAAGCTCGAACCCCTCGATGCCCCCGCCGCCGCACCGAAAAAAGCCAGCGGGCCGAAGTATTCCGGGGTGTTTGGCGAATGGCTGTGCGACATGGCCGCCGCCGACCCGCGCTTGGTGGGTGTTACCCCGGCGATGAAGGAAGGCTCCGATCTGGTGGCGTTCAGCGAGCGTTTCCCGCTACGTTACTTCGACGTGGCGATTGCCGAACAACACGCCGTGACCTTCGCGGCCGGCATGGCCTGCGAAGGCGCCAAGCCAGTGGTGGCGATCTATTCCACCTTCCTGCAACGCGGTTATGACCAGCTGGTTCACGATGTGGCGGTGCAGAACCTCGATGTGCTGTTCGCCATTGATCGCGCCGGCCTGGTAGGCGAAGACGGTCCGACCCATGCCGGCAGTTTCGATCTCTCGTACCTGCGCTGCATCCCCGGCATGCTGGTGATGACTCCGAGCGACGAGAACGAACTGCGCAAGATGCTCAGCACCGGCCACCTGTACAACGGCCCGGCCGCCGTGCGCTACCCGCGCGGCACAGGCCCGAATGCCGTGATCGAGAAAGACCTGGAGCCGATTGAAATCGGTAAAGGCATCGTGCGTCGCCAAGGCAGCAAGACTGCATTCCTGGTGTTTGGCGTACAACTGGCCGAAGCCTTGAGAGTCGCTGAGAAGATCGACGCCACCGTGGTCGACATGCGGTTCGTCAAGCCACTGGATGACGCGTTGGTGCGCGAGATCGCCGCTGGCCATGAGCTGCTGGTGACCGTCGAAGAGAACGCCATCATGGGCGGCGCCGGTGCGGCGGTCAGCGAGTTCCTGGCGCGGGAGAATATCCTCAAGTCGGTGCTGCACCTGGGCTTGCCGGATGTATACGTCGAGCACGCCAAGCCGGCGCAGATGCTGGCTGAATGCGGGTTGGATGAGGCGGGTATCGAGGCGTCCGTTCGCGAGCGCCTGGCGCTACTGAATCTGTAATCTGCCCCAAATGTGGGAGCTGGCTTGCCTGCTCCCACAGTGGTTTTGCATGACCTTCGAATGCTATGGACAGCCCATGAAACGCCTGTGCCTTGCCCTGCTGCTGCTACCCTGCGCTGACCTGCTCGCCGACACCCGCGACCAGGCCCTGAAGCTCTCCGACGTGGTCATCAGCGCCAACCGCCAAGTCCAGGCGCGTAATGACAGCAGCGCCGCCAACACCGTATTCACCCGCGCCGACATCGACCGCCTTCAGCCCACCAGCGTCACCGACCTGCTCAGCCGCGTGCCGGGCGTGCAAGTTGCGCCAACCGGTGGGCGTGGCAGTTTGCCGGGGATTTTCATTCGCGGCACCAAGTCGGCGCAGAGCCTGGTGCTGGTGGACGGCCAACGCATCGCCAACACCACCTCCGGCGACAGCGGCTTGCAATACCTCAACGTCGATCAGATTGAACGGGTGGAAGTGCTGCGCGGTTCACGTTCGGTGATTTACGGCAGCGATGCGATTGGCGGGGTGATTCAGGTGTTTACCCGGCGCAATGCCGAGCAAGGCTTGCAGCCGCGCTTGAAACTGGGCTTTGGCAGCAACCAGACCTGGGAGCGCAGCCTGGGCCTGTCGGGCGGCGATGAACACACGCGCTTCAACCTGGGAGCGAGCCTGGATGAAACCGCCGGTATCAACGCGAGCCACACGTCGTTTCCCAGTGACGGCGACCATGATGCCTACCGCAACCAGTCCATCAGCCTGAACCTCAGCCATTCGTTCAGCGATGAGCTGGAGGCGGGCTTCAACCTGTTGGATAACCGTGGCAAGTCGGAGTACGACAACAGTTATGGCCGCTACGACGGCGCCACCGGGCAGAGCCTGGGCCAGAAACCCTACACCGACTACACCGTGAGCAGCGCCAGCGGCTATGTCGATGCCAAGCTCAATGACAGCTGGCAGTCGCGCCTGGAGCTGGGCCACAGTGAAAACCGCGACACCAAGCGCGATACCCTCAGCGATGATTACAGTGCATTCAACACCTACCGCGACTCGGTCAATTGGCAGAACGACCTGACCCTGGATGAGCAAAACAGCCTGATCGTGGGCGGCGACTGGTACGAAGACCGTTTCCACGGTTCTACCACCTTTACCGAGAACAGCCGCTGGAACCGGGCAGCTTTCGTGCAGCATCGCTTCCATAGCCAGTGGTTTTCCACCGAGCTGGGCCTGCGCCGCGACCAGAACCAGCAGTTCGGCGGCCAGAACAGTTGGAGCGGCACCCTGACCTTACCGGTCAACCCTGACAATGACCTGCTCTTGAGCTACAGCGAAGGCTTTCGCGCGCCGACCTTCAACGACCTCTATTACCCCGACACCCAGTACAGCAACCCCAACCTGCAGCCCGAGACATCAAAGAGCTACGAGCTGCAATGGCGCAGCCAACTGAGCGACAGCACGCGCCTGGAAGCCTCGCTGTATCGCACCGACCTGAGCGACGCGATTATCCTTGACGCTGGCAAGCCGCAAAACGTAGCGTCGGCGCGGATCAACGGCTTTGAAGCGGCGCTCAAGCAGGAACTGTTTGGCTGGCAGGGCAACCTGGGCCTTTCGCTTATCGACCCGCGTGACCGTGACAGCGGCCACACCCTGGCACGTCGCGCCCGGCGAACGGTGAACCTGGATCTGGACCGGCAATTTGATCAACTCGGTCTCGGCGCCAGCTGGCAAGCGATCAGCAACAGCTACGACGATGAAGCCAACCGCAACCGTCTGGGCGGTTATGCCTTGTTGGGGCTGCGCAGTAGTTGGGCGTTGAACCGGGAGGTGTCGTTGTCGTTGAAGGTGGATAATGTGCTGGACAAGTCTTACGCACGGGCGAAGTACAGCTACCTCGGGGAAAGCCAGAATTATCGTGAAGAAGGTCGGGTGTGGGTGGTTGGGGTGACATGGACACCTGAGTTCTGAGGGGCCTGCACCGATGTCATCGCAGGCAAGCCAGCTCCCACAATTGAAATGCATTCCCCTGTGGGAGCTGGCTTGCCTGCGATAGCGGTTTCAAAGGTTAGGTGATAAAACCTGACACAACCGCCCCACCGCCTCCAGCATCTGCCCGCTGGGCCGTTCCAGGCCCTTGTCCGGCACCAACCGCACCCGAGCAGCCATCGCCGGCCACGCCTTCCAGGCCTCCTTCTGAGCCTGATCCCCCACCAGGATCACCTCGGGGTCTCGCGCCAACACCGATTCGATATTCACCTGCGGCGCCGGCAACTTCAGGTCATCAAACACATTGCGCGCCCCGCACACGCTGAGGGCGTCGCTGATGATCTGCCCACCGCCCACGGTGTACAGCGGCTGGTTCCACACTTGGTAAAACACCCGCAGCGGCTCGGCCCGCTGGTAGCGCTGGCGCAACTCGGCCAAGCGCTGGCGCAGTTGTACCGCGAACTGGCGCCCTGCCTCAGCGCGGCCCAATTGCTCGGCAATGGCCTGCACCTGGGCGGTCAGTTGTTCAAGGCTGTGGGGTTCGGCGACGTACACCGGGATATTCAACCGCTGGAGCTGCTCGCGCTGGGCCGGGCCGACGCTGCCAGGCCACAGCAGGATCAAGTCGGGCTTGAGGCTGAGCAGGCGCTCCATGTCCAACTGGCCGTAGTGCCCGACCGAGGGCACCTTCGCCAACGCCGCCGGGCGGTCACCACCGTCAAGCACGCCGATCAGCAAGTCCTCGGCACCCAGTTCAAGCACGATTTCAGACAGTGAAGGCGCCAGGCTGACGACGCGTTCGACCGCCAACGCCTGGGCACTGAATACCAGCAGCAGCGCCAGCCAATAGCGCTTCATCCTAACTGGCGCGGTATGCGATAGAGGTAGAACAGCACCAGCGTCGACAGCGCCAACAGAAACAGCGGCACCGCCTCCAGGCCGACGAATACCGCCAGCGCACCGATCCAGGCCGGTAACGCTGCAACCAGCAAGGCCGTGCGCCGACGCGCCGCCAGGGTGATCCAGGCCGCGGGTTCGTCAGCAGTATCAAGGGCTTTGGAGGTGGCGATCAGCGCGTGCTTGTAGGCATGAAAATAACGCAGGCTGAGAAACATCGATGCCACGCCGGCGATGAAGAACGGCATGGCCAATACGGGCAACAAGGATTCAGCACGGCCAAACAGCAGGTTGATCACGAACAAGGGCAGCAACGCCAGGGCCAGGTACTGCCACCAGTTGAAGGACAGTCGCCGTTTCACCTGGCCACGGGTCACGCGCGGTCGACCTCGCCCTGGTGCTCGTTGCCCATCATGTGGTCGAGCTTGCTGGCTTTGGTGGCCAGGTAGAGTTTGTTGTGCGGGTTATGCCCGGTGTGCAGTGGTACGCGCTCGGCCACGGTGATGCCCATCTCGGTCAAGGCTTTGACCTTGCGGGGGTTGTTGGTCATCAGGCGCAGGGATTTGACCCCCAGGTGCTCGAGCATCGGCAGGCAGATGGCGTAGTCGCGCTGGTCGGCAGCAAAGCCCAGGCGCTCGTTGGCCTCGACGGTGTCGGCGCCGCCGTCTTGCAGCTCGTAGGCACGAATCTTGTTCAACAGGCCAATGCCCCGGCCTTCCTGGCGCAAGTACAGCAACACGCCACGCCCTTCACGGGCGATGGCTTGCAGTGCGGCCTCCAGTTGCGAGCCGCAGTCACAGCGCTGGCTGAACAGCGCATCGCCGGTCAGGCACTCGGAATGCACACGCCCCAGCACCGGCGCGCCATCGGCGATGTCGCCGAGGCTGAGCACAACGTGCTCGCGCCCGGTGGCTTCTTCAAGAAAGCCGTGCATGGTGAACGTGGCAAAAGGGGTAGGCAGCTTGGAAGCGGCGACGAAAACGACGGGCACCGTGTGCTCCTGATTTCAGATTTCACAGAGGCGGGCATTGTAACAGCACGTTCCTACAGACGCTTAAGCTGAATTATCGCTGATAAAGATCAATAGGTTCGATTGGCCTTTGAGTCAGTTCTATGGGCGTCAGAACGGATACGGCTGTTTCCAGCGATCGAAAATTGCTTTCAACTCACCGGTCTGGACCAGGATGCCCAAACGCTGGTCATACACGGCCATCAATGCCCTGCCGCGCTCGGTGTCGGCAAAGCCTATGTAGAGCGGCAGTTCAGCGATATGGGTGAGTTTGAACAGCGCCGGGTCCTGCGCCTGGCTGAGCACGTATTTGGCTTCGGTGAGGGCGTCGATATAAAAATCGGCACGGCCGTGTTGCAGCATCGGCAGAATGCCGCTGCGCCGCTCGATCTGGTTGAAGCGCTGCACGTTGGGCAGATACCCCTCGTATTTATAGCCACGCACCCAGGCCAGGCGGTAGTTGCCCAGGGTCGCCAATGTCGGCGTGGGTAAAGTTGCCAGCCCGAGAGCGTAGACATGATCGGCGTCGAAGTTCCAGTGCGGGTACAGCACTGCGCTGGCCTCATCGCGATAGGTGCCGACACAACCATCTACCTCACCACGCTGGGCCAGGCCGACCGATCGGGTGTAGGGCACGCTGCGGGTTTGCAAGGTAATGCCTGCTGGCTCGAAGACGTGGCGCAACAGGTCCCAGGCCAGGCCGCTACCATCTTTGTTGGTGTAGTCGTTCCATTCCTCACTGGCCAGCACGATTTTACCGGGCACGGGAGTGTCCGCCTGGGCCAGGGAAACGAAGGAACACAGCACGATCAGCAGCCAGCGGCATGCAGCCATAGTCACGGCCTCTTACTCGGGATAATCGTCTAAAGGGTAGCGCAGACCGCCGGCTCAGGGCGTCTGGCGAAAATGCTGGTAGCCGCGCACAGCCGGGGTGATGTCCTGGCCGTCGCCGTCGAGCAGCGTCACGCCCTGCCCCGTTTCGACCCGACCGACCACATGCACCGGCCAGCCATCGGCCTGCAACGGCGCCAACTCGGACGGTGGCAAGGTGAACGCCAACACATAGTCGTCGCCCCCGCTCAACGCCGCCACTTGAGCCTGGTCTTCACCGACAAACGCCAGCAAGGCCTCGGACAACGGCAACCGCTGGCGCTCAACCACCAGGCGCATCGCTGACGCCTTGGCGATATGCCCACAGTCGGCCAACAGCCCATCGGAGATATCCATCGCCGCTGTCGCCTTGCCCCGCAGCGCAAGCCCCAGGGCCAGCTGCGGTTGCGGCGACCAGTAATGCGCCAGCAGCGGCTCGGCGATTGCTGCGTCAGCCGTGCGTTGCCCCAATACCAGCGGCAAGGCGCCAGCTGCATTGCCTAACTCGCCGCCCACACACAGCATATCACCCGGCTGTGCACCGCTGCGCGTCAAGGCCTGGCCAGCCGGCACACGGCCGAACACGGTCAGGGTCAGGCTCAGCGGCCCACGGGTGGTATCGCCGCCCACCAAGCCTACGCCGCAGCTTTGCGCCATGGCGTTCAAGCCTTGGGCATAGCGTTGCAGCCAATCGGCTTCGACGCTCGGCGTGGTCAGGGCAAGGGTAAAGGCGAGGGGGTGGGCGCCCATGGCGGCCAGGTCGCTCACCGCCACGGCCAGCGAGCGCTGGCCGAGCAGGAACGGGTCACAGGGGTCGGCAAAATGCACGCCAGCCACCAGCGTATCGGTAGAGACTGCCAATTGCTCCCCGGCGGGAAGCGCCAGCAACGCGCAGTCGTCGCCGATCCCCAGGGCAATGCCTTCGCCGCCTTGCGCACAAGGCGCGGCGGCGAAGTATGTGCGGATCAGCTCAAACTCACCCATTGAGGAATCAAGCGCAGATTAGCGCTTGTGTTCCTTCACTTCGGCTTCACGCAGGCGCGGGGCCAGCTTGTCGAGCACGCCGTTGACGAACTTGTGGCCATCGGTCGAACCGTAGACTTTCGCCAGTTCGATGCCTTCGTTGATCACGACGCGGTACGGCACGTCGACGCGCTTGAGCAGCTCCCAGGTGGACAGGCGCATCACGCACAGCTCAACCGGGTCGAGCTCTTCGATGGTCAGGTCCAGGCATGGCGCCAGGGCTGTGTCGATCTCGGTCAGGTTGGCATGCACGCCGTGCAGGATGTCGTGGAAGTAGCTCTGGTCGGCGAAGGTGAAATCGTTATCGACGCGAAACTGTGCCTCGATTTCGTTCAGCGAAGCGCCCGCCAGGTGACGCTGGTACAGCGCCTGGGTCGCGAGTTGACGCGCCTTGCGGCGCTTCTCGCTCTTGGACGGTTTGCCGGCATCGGCAGGACGCGGGTCCTGAGGGTTGAACTGATCGCTTTCGTCGGAAATCACTTGGCCTCCAACTGCGACAGCAGGCTGACCATTTCCAGGGCGGACAAGGCAGCTTCAGCGCCTTTGTTACCGGCCTTGGTGCCGGAACGCTCGATGGCTTGCTCGATGGAATCCACGGTCAGTACGCCGAAAGCGACTGGCACGCCGAACTCCATGGACACCTGGGCCAGGCCCTTGGTGCATTCGCCGGCTACGTATTCGAAGTGCGGGGTGCCGCCACGAATGACCGCGCCCAGGGCGATGATCGCCGCGTATTCACCCTGCTGAGCAACTTTTTGCGCAACCAGTGGAATTTCGAAGGCGCCAGGGGCACGGATAAGGGTGATATCGCTTTCGCTCACACCGTGGCGAACCAGGGCGTCAACCGCACCGCTTACCAGGCTTTCAACCACGAAGCTGTTGAAGCGGCCAACCACCAGGGCATAGCGGCCTTTGGGGGCGATGAAGGTACCTTCGATGGTCTTCAGGGTCATTCGACAAATCTCTTAAAGAGCCGGGACGCGAAAAGTGCGTCCCTCAGTGATGATTTAACCGCGAACAAGGGGCAAAAATCGCCGGCCTTTATTCGGAGGGCACGTATTCTACAACTTCCAGGTCGAATCCGGATATCGCATTAAATTTCATCGGTGCGCTCATCAGGCGCATTTTGCGCACGCCCAGGTCGCGCAGGATCTGCGAACCGGCACCGACGATGCTGTAGGTGGTCGGTTTTTTCACCGGCACGGCGTCGGCGGTTTCGCGGATGTGCGCCAGCAACACGTCACCATCCAGCGGGTGACCGAGCAACAGCACCACACCGCTGCCGGCCTCGGAAACCGCAGCCATGGCGGCGCGCAGGCTCCAGCGGCCCGGCTGCTTGACCATCAACAGGTCACGCAGTGGATCCATGTTGTGCACGCGTACCAGGGTCGGTTCTTCGGCGCAAATGTTGCCCAGGGTCAGGGCCATGTGCACGTCGCCTTCCACTGAATCACGGTAGGTCACCAAATTGAATTGGCCCAGTTCGCTGTCCAGTGGCTGCTCGGCAATCCGCTGAACGGTACGTTCGTGGATCATCCGGTAGTGAATCAGGTCGGCGATGGTGCCGATCTTGAGGTTGTGCTCTGCGGCAAAGGCTTCGAGCTCAGTACGACGGGCCATGGTGCCATCGTCGTTCATCACTTCGCAGATCACCCCGCTTGGCTCGAAACCGGCCATGCGCGCCAGGTCGCACGCGGCTTCGGTGTGGCCGGCACGGGCCAGGGTACCGCCCGGTTGGGCCATCAGCGGGAAGATGTGGCCGGGGCTGACGATGTCTTCAGCCTTGGCGTCTTTCGCCGCCGCAGCTTGCACGGTGCGGGCGCGGTCAGCGGCGGAAATGCCGGTGGTGACGCCGCTGGTGGCTTCAATGGATACGGTGAACTTGGTGCCGAAACCCGAGCCATTGCGCGGCGCCATCAAGGGCAGCTTGAGCAATTCGCAGCGTTCGCGGCTCATGGGCATGCAGATCAGCCCACGGGCGTGCTTGGCCATGAAGTTGATGTGCTCGGGCTTGCACGCTTCGGCGGCCATGATGATATCGCCTTCGTTCTCGCGATCTTCGTCATCCATAAGGATGACCATCTTGCCTTGGCGGATGTCTTCAACCAGTTCTTCGATGCTATTGAGCGCCACGCGGCACCCCCTTGGTCAGGATTTCAGGTAGCCGTTAGCGGCCAGAAAACTTTCGGTGATGTTGCCTGATGCAGGCTCTGCGGCCTTTTCGCCCAACAACAGGCGCTCCAGGTAACGGGCAAGCAAGTCCACTTCCAGGTTCACCCGGCGACCCGGCTGGTACGAGGCCATGATGGTTTCGCTGAGGGTGTGGGGAATGATGGTCAGTTCAAATTCAGCGCCATTCACGGCGTTCACGGTCAGGCTGGTGCCATCGACGGTGATCGAGCCTTTGTGGGCGATGTACTTGGCCAGCTCTTTTGGCGCGCGGATACGGAATTCCACGGCGCGGGCGTTTTCGCTGCGGGCCACCACTTCGCCGACACCGTCGACATGACCGCTGACCAGGTGACCGCCCAGGCGGGTGGTGGGCGTCAGGGCTTTTTCCAGGTTGACCGGGCTGCCGGCCGCAAGATCGTTCATCGCGGTGCAGTCCAGGGTTTCCCGGCTGACATCGGCAGCAAAGCCGTTGCCCGGCAGCTCGATGACGGTCAGGCACACGCCGCTGACGGCGATGCTGTCGCCCAGCTTGACGTCGCCGAGGTCCAGCTTGCCGGTTTCAACCAGCAGGCGGACATCCCCGCCTTTGGGGGTCATTGCACGGATGCTGCCGATGGATTCGATAATGCCGGTGAACATTTCGTTCTCCTGAAAACGAGGGGGCTGACGCTCAAGCGCAGGCCGGGAATTATACGCTCACTGCTGGGACGGGGATGGCAGTGACTCGCCAGTCGTCGCCCACAGCGCGCATTTCGGTGATCTTGAGTTGGGGAGCATCGGCCAACTTATCAAGCGGCCAGTCCAGCAACGGGCGGGCAGCGGAGCCGAGGAACTTGCCGGCGATGAATATCACGTATTCATCCACCAGGCCTTGTTGGGCAAACGCGCCGGCCAGGCTTGGGCCGGCTTCCACCAACACATCGTTGACGCCACGGGCAGCCAGGGCGACCAATGCCGAGCGCAGGTCAACCTGGCCCTCCACACCTGGAACCACAAGGCACTCAGGGCCCCGGGGGAACTGGTTCTCCGGAGTCACGCAGGTGATGACCAATGCCGGGCCGGCCTTGAAGAACGGTGCGTTGAGCGGCACCCGCAGGCGGCCATCGATCAGCACACGCAACGGCGGGCGCGACATGGCCAGGGCGGTGGTTGCGTCGTCCAGGCCCAGTTCGGCGGCGCGTACGGTCAAGCGGGCACCGTCGGCCAGTACCGTGTCGGCACCGGTCAGCACCACGCTGGCCTCGGCACGCAAGCGTTGCACCGCAGCACGGGCGGCGGGGCCGGTGATCCATTGGCTTTCGCCGCTGGCCATCGCCGTGCGGCCGTCCAGGCTCATCGCCAGCTTGACCCGCACAAACGGCAGACCGTGCTCCATGCGCTTGAGGAAGCCGGGGTTAAGCGCCCGCGCTTCGGTTTCCAGCACACCGCTGCGCACCTCGATACCCGCCTGGGCCAGGCGCTGCATACCTCGGCCAGCCACTTCGGGGTTCGGGTCCTGCATGCCCGCCACCACCCGGGCGACACCGGCTGTCACCAGCGCATCGGCACAGGGCGGCGTACGGCCATGATGGCTGCACGGTTCAAGGGTCACGTATACCGTCGCGCCACGGGCCTTGTCGCCAGCGGCGCGCAGGGCATTGGGCTCGGCATGGGGCTCGCCGGTGCGCTCATGCCAGCCTTCGCCGACAATCTGCCCGTCACGCACTATCACGCAGCCAACCCGCGGGTTGGGGTGGGTGGTGTACAGGCCCTTGCGCGCCAATTCGAGGGCGCGGGCCATGTAGTGGGCGTCGAGCACAGCCTGTTCAGATGTCATTGTTTGGAGGGCTCACGGGCCAGGCGGTCGATCTCTTCGCGGAACTCATTGAGGTCCTGGAAGCGTCGATACACCGAGGCAAAACGGATATAGGCGACTTCGTCGAGCTTTTGCAGCTCGCCCATCACCAACTCGCCGACCACCAGGCTTTTGACCTCGCGCTCGCCGGTCGCCCGCAGCTTATGCTTGATATGCACCAGCGCCGCTTCGAGGCGCTCGACACTCACCGGGCGTTTTTCCAGGGCGCGCTGCATACCGGCGCGCAGTTTTTCTTCGTCGAAAGGCTGGCGGCTGCCGTCGGACTTGATCAGACGCGGCAACACCAGTTCGGCGGTTTCGAAGGTGGTGAAACGTTCACCACAGGCCAGGCATTCGCGCCGGCGACGCACTTGGTCGCCCTCGGCGACCAGACGCGAGTCGATGACCTTGGTGTCGTTGGCACCGCAGAAGGGACAGTGCATGGTTGGCAGGCAACAAAAAATGGGAGGGCCATGGTAGCGCATCCCTGTGGCAAGACAAGCCATAGCCTTTACGGTATATAGGCAGGCTTATATGTTTGATATTGTTTAAGTCACGGATTTTGTCCTTTCTGGAGCCGTACATGCAGTTACGACCACTCGTTCTACTCAGCCTGTTCAGTTTTCTGGTCGCCTGCAGCAGCGAAGCCCCCAAGCCGGCCGCGCCTCAACCGACACCCGCGCAAGAGAAGAAAGTCCCGGGCATTGAAGACCTCGGCCCCCTGCCCGCCTATCAGCGCGAAATCAGCGGCAGCCTGACCAACGTGCCCGCGGGTGCCGAAGTCGAGATGGCGCTCTTGGTGATCGACGACCGTTCGCGCCCGCAGCAACTGCTCGCCAGCAGCGTACTAAGCGGCAACGGCAAGCCTTTGGCCTTCCGCCTGCGCTTCAACCCTGAAGCTTTTCCGGCGGGTGCGCGCGTTGAATTGCGCGGTCGCGCCAGCCAGTCCGGCCAGTTGATCCTGCATCTACCCGCCGTGCGCGTCACCCAGGCGATCACCCAGAGCACCGGCCCCTTGCAACTCGTCAAGGCACCATGACACCACCGCTGCACCTGCAGCGTGCCTTGAGCGAACTGATCGGCGACGCGCAATTAGTGCCCTGCCCACTGCCGGGCACCGCATTGTCGCTGTGGCTGCTCGACGCCGACAACATGGACCGCGCCTTCAGCCAGGAAGAAACCCGGCGCATCCTGCATGAGCCGCCCTACTGGAGCTTTTGCTGGGCCAGCGGCCTGGCATTGGCGCGTTACCTGGCAGCGCATCCCGAGTGGGTCGCCGGCAAACGCGTGCTGGATTTCGGCGCAGGTTCGGGAGTAGCCGGGATCGCCGCCGTCAAGGCTGGGGCCCTGGAGGTGGTGGCCTGCGACCTGGACCCACTGGCCTTGGCCGCTTGCCGTGCGAATGCCGAGCTCAACCAGGTGTCACTGAGTTATTCGGCAGACTTTTTTGCCGAAGCCGACCGCTTCGACCTGATCCTGGTGGCCGACGTGCTCTACGACCGCGCCAACCTGCCGTTGCTGGATCAATTCCTGACCCGCGGCCGCGAAGCGCTGGTGGCGGATTCACGGGTACGGGACTTCCAGCATCCGGATTACCAGCGGTTGGAGATCCTCGAGGCCTTGACCCTGCCGGACCTGGCCGAGCCCTGGGAGTTTCGCAAGGTGAGCCTGTACCATTCGCGGCGCGCTTGAGGCCATCGCGGGCAAGCCCGCTCCCACAGGGGAATGCATTTCAAGGTGGGAGCTACCAGGATGCTTTCAGCCAACCTCGCCAGCCCTTATAGTTGCCCCCATTCCTGCTTTATTCGAGACGCCCCATGAGTGAGCCCACGCCGTACATCTTCGACGTCACCACCGCCAACTTCGACCAGGCCGTTATCCAGAACTCCTTCGAAAAGCCCGTATTGGTCGATTTCTGGGCCGAGTGGTGCGCACCCTGCAAAGCACTGATGCCAATGCTGGCGAAGATTGCCGAGAGTTATCAGGGTGAGTTGCTGCTGGCCAAGATCGACTGCGAAGCCGAACAGGACATCGTGGCGCGTTTTGGCATTCAAAGCCTGCCGACGGTGGTGCTGTTCAAGGATGGTCAACCGGTGGACGGTTTTGCCGGTGCACAGCCGGAGTCGGCAGTGCGGGCGATGCTGGAGCCCCATGTGCAAATGCCACCGCCGGCTGCGGCGGACCCGTTGGAGCAGGCTCAGGCGCTGTTCAGCGAAGGCCGTATCAGCGAGGCCGAAGCGTTGCTGGTGCAATTATTGGGCGAGGACAATACCAACGCCGCCGCTCTGATCCTATATGCACGCTGCCTGGCCGAACGCGGTGAATTGGGTGAAGCCCAGGCCGTGCTCGACGCGGTCAAGAGCGACGACCACAAGGCCGCCCTGGCCGGGGCCAAGGCGCAAATCACCTTCCTGCGCCAGGCTGCGGATTTGCCGGACGCTGCCGAGCTGAAAAGCCGCCTGGCGCAAAACCCGCAGGATGACGAAGCGGCCTATCAGTTGGCGATCCAGCAACTGGCGCGCCAGCAATACGACGCGGCACTGGAAGGTTTGCTCAAGTTGTTTATCCGCAACCGCAGCTACAGCGAAGGCCTGCCCCACAAGACCTTGCTGCAGGTGTTCGAATTGCTGGGCAATGATCACCCGCTGGTCACGGTGTACCGCCGCAAGTTGTTTGCCGCGTTGTATTAATCACCGATCCAACTGTACAGCGGCGTATCCCCGCCGCTGCTCACCTTCACCTTGGCGCTGTGGCGCAGGCGCACCAACAGGCGCTTGCCCGCCCCGGCATCGCCAGCCAAGCCTTCGAGTTGGTCGAGCAATTCCAGGCCATTGAGTTGCCCGGCCTTGCGCAGCAAATCCTGGGCGTTCTGCCACAGGTCTTCGTTCTGTTTGACCGGCGCCGCAGCCGGTGCGCTGGGGGTTGGGGCGGCCTGCAGTTGGGCGCCCAATCGCGCCCAATCGCCGTCGTCAAGCTCCAAGGTCAAGTCCACCGGCAACTCACCGATGGTTCCACGAATTCGCAACATCGTCCTTACTCCTGCATTTTTCTGAGGGGCATGCTCCCATGCAGCTTGCGCAACACCAAGCGGGCGGTCAAACTCTCGGATCAATTGTTATAAGATCACATAACAAAACTTTCATCCTGGAGCCCTCTCATGCGCCGTTTGCTGCTTGCTTTGCCGTTTGCCCTGCTGCCACTGGCTGTCGCTCATGCTCACGAAGACCACGACCACGAGCACGGCAGCCTCGGCGCCCATGAACATGGGGTCGGGCGCCTGAATGCCGTATTGGACGGCCAGGCCTTGGAGCTGGAACTGGACAGCCCGGCCATGAACCTGGTGGGTTTCGAACATGCCGCCACCAGCGCCGCCGACAAAGCCAAGGTCGCCGCCGTGCGCAAGCAGCTGGAAAATCCATCGGCACTGTTCAAACTGCCCAAGGCCGCAGGTTGCGTGGTCAGCAGCCAGGAACTCAACAGCCCGTTGTTCGGTGACAAACCAGAAGCTGAGCATGACGACGATGACCACGCCACCGACGGCAAAGGCGCAGCCGCCCACAAGCATGATCACGACCACAGTGAAATTCACGCCCATTACCAGTTCACCTGCGCCACGCCGGCGGCCCTGGGCAACCTGGACTTGAGCCAAGTGTTCAAGACCTTCCCCGCCACGCAGAAAATTCAGGTACAACTGATCGGCCCGAGCGGTCAGCAAGGTGTTGAAGCGACGGCCACCGCCGCCACCCTGAAGTTCTGACTTGAAAGCACAGTCCCTGTGGGGGCTGGCTTGCCTGCGATACAGGCGATGCGGTGCAACAGGCACACCGTAGCGATGCCATCGCAGGCAAGCCAGCTCCCACAGTGGATCGGCGCCATTTTCGACTACCAGGCGACACTGACTTCCCATGACTCAAGCGTTAATCGAACTGTCCGACCTGGGCTTCAACTGGCCCGGACACCCGCAGTTGCTGGACATTCCCGCGTTCCGCCTGGAACCCGGGGAAACCCTGTTCCTCAAGGGCCCGAGCGGCAGTGGCAAGACCACTCTGCTTGGGCTGTTGGGAGGCGTGCAGAAGCCCAGCCAGGGCAGCATCCGCCTGCTCGGCCAGGAGTTGACCGAACTCTCGGCCGGTGCTCGTGACCGTTTCCGTGTGGACCACACCGGCTATATCTTCCAGCAGTTCAACCTGCTGCCGTTTCTGTCGGTGCGCGAGAACGTCGAGCTGCCTTGCCACTTTTCCAAGCTGCGCGCGCAACGGGCCAAACAGCGCCACGGCAGTGTCGACCAGGCCGCCGCGACCTTGCTCGCACACTTGGGTTTGAAGGACCAGAGCCTGCTGGAACGCCGTGCCGATTCGCTGTCCATCGGCCAGCAACAACGGGTGGCCGCTGCCCGAGCGCTGATCGGACAACCGGAACTGGTGATTGCCGACGAACCCACTTCGGCCCTGGACTACGACGCCCGCGAAGCCTTCCTGCAGTTGCTGTTCGCAGAATGCCGCGAAGCGGGCGCCAGCCTGTTGTTTGTCAGCCATGACCAGAGCCTGGCCTCGCTGTTCGACCGCAACCTGTCGCTGGCCGAACTCAATCGCGCCGCCATGCCCGCAGAGGTTTGAGATGTATCTGTTCCGTCTAGCCATGGCCAGCCTGGCTAACCGCCGCTTTACCGCGATCCTCACCGCGTTTGCCATCGCGCTTTCCGTCTGCTTGCTGCTCGCGGTGGAGCGTGTGCGCGTCGAGGCGCGCAACAGTTTCGCCAGCACCATCAGCGGCACCGACTTGATCGTCGGCGCCCGTTCCGGCTCGGTCAACCTGCTGCTGTATTCGGTGTTCCGCATTGGCAACGCCACCAACAACATCCGTTGGGACAGCTACGAGCACTTCGCCGCCAACCCTCAAGTGAAATGGGCGATCCCGATCTCCCTCGGCGACTCCCATCGCGGCTACCGGGTGATGGGCACCAACGAATCCTACTTCGAGCACTACCAGTACGGGCGCAAGCAAAACCTCGAGCTGGCCAGCGGCCGCGCCTTCGCCACCGACCCGTTCGAGGTGGTGCTCGGCGCCGAAGTGGCCGACGCGCTGCATTACAAACTCGGCGACAAGCTGGTGCTGGCCCACGGCGTGGCGGTGGTCAGCCTGGTCAAGCATGACGACAAGCCGTTCACGGTGGTGGGCATTCTCAAGCGCACCGGCACGCCGGTGGACCGCACGCTGCATATCAGCCTCGGCGGCATGGAAGCGATCCATATCGACTGGCACAACGGTGTGCCGGCCCAGGGCAAAGGCCGCATCAGTGCTGACCAGGCGCGCAATATGGACCTGACGCCGCAGGCCATTACCGCGTTCATGCTCGGCCTGAACAACAAGATTTCCACCTTTGCCTTGCAACGAGAGATCAACGAATTCCGTGGCGAGCCAATGCTGGCGATCCTGCCCGGTGTCGCGCTGCAAGAACTCTGGAGCATGATGGGCACTGCCGAAAAAGCCTTGTTTGTGATCTCGCTGTTCGTAGTACTGACCGGTTTGATCGGCATGCTCACGGCGATCCTCACCAGCCTTAACGAGCGCCGCCGCGAGATGGCGATCCTGCGGTCGGTGGGCGCGCGGCCTTGGCACATCGCAACGCTGCTGATCTTCGAAGCCTTCGCTCTGGCCTTGTCCGGCGTAATGGCGGGCCTGGGGTTGCTGTACCTGTGCATCGCGGCCTCGCGGGGTTATTTGCAGGCAAACTACGGTCTGGACCTGCCGATGTCGTGGCCGAGCGAATATGAATGGACGTTGCTCGCCGGTATCCTGGCAGCCGCCCTGTTGATGGGCAGCGTGCCCGCGTGGCGCGCCTACCGCCAATCTTTGGCCGATGGCCTGTCCATCCGTTTATGAGGAAGGCTTCGATGCGTCGTGCCCTGTTTGCCCTGTTGTTGTTGATGGCCGTGCCTGCCTGGGCGCAGGAACAGCCCAAGGATCTGTCCTGGCAGGAGATGATCCCGCCGGATGCGCCACCGGAAGTGCCCAATATGAAGCCGCTGCACGACCTGTCGAACATGGCCGATGCCTTGTCTGTCGAAGCCGCGCCGGCGGCCAAGCAGGACATGCCTAATGCGCCAGTGGTACAGAGCCTGGACGGCCAGCACATTCGCCTGCCGGGGTATATCGTGCCCCTGGAAGTCAGCGAAGAAGGCCGCACCACGGAGTTTCTGCTGGTGCCGTATTTCGGCGCCTGTATCCATGTGCCGCCACCGCCGTCGAACCAGATCGTGCATGTGAAAAGCGAGGTGGGGGTGAAGCTCGATGAGCTGTATCAACCGTACTGGATCGAGGGCGCGATGCAGGTCAAGCCATCGTCCAGCGAATTGGCGGACGCGGGTTACCAGATGAACGCTCAGAAGATTTACATGTACGAGCTCGAGGAATAACCCCACACACCGCAGCTCCCACAGGTTTAGATCAGTGGCGAAAGTGACTGATCACCCTTTCATTGAGCTGAGTCAAAAGACCGAGCGGAACGATCTTTACCATTGGACGTACAACTTTTAAACGTCCTTTGGAGCTCCCATGAACAAGTCTCTGCTCGGCGCGTCCCTCTTCGCGCTCGCCCTCGTCGCCCCTGTCGCTCACGCTCACCAGGCGGGCGATATTCTGGTTCGCGCCGGTGCAATTACCGTGAACCCGAAGGCCGACAGCAGCAGCGTCAAGGTTGACCAGGGCCCATTGGCCGGCACCAATCTGGGCGGCAAGGCGACCATGAGCAGCGACACCCAACTGGGCTTGAACTTCGCCTACATGATCACCGACCACGTCGGCATCGAATTGCTCGCGGCCACGCCGTTCGAGCATGACGTGAAGATCAAGAACACCGCCCTGGGCGCCGCCAACGGCAAGCTCGGCACGCTGAAGCACCTGCCGCCGACCTTGAGCGTCGTGTACTACCCGCTGGACCACAAGTCCGCGTTCCAGCCGTATGTAGGCGCCGGTATCAACTACACCTGGATCTACGACGAGCACGTGGGCAGCCGCGCCGAACAGGCTGGTTTCAGCAACTTCAAGGCCGAAAACTCCTGGGGCTGGGCTGCACAGATCGGCGCCGACTACATGATCAACGACAAGTGGATGATCAACGCCCAGGCGCGCTACATCGACATCAGCACCAAAGCGACTGTGGATAACAACGCGCTGGGCCAGGGCACTCGGGCCAAGGTCAATGTGGATGTAGACCCGATGGTTTACATGGTGGGTATCGGTTACAAATTCTGAGTTCGGTTTAAGCCACACCGCATAACCCATGTGGGAGGGGGCTTATGTGGGAGCCGGGCTTGCCCGCGATGCAGACACCACGGTGTATCAGTGATACCCAGGTGATGCTATCGCAGGCAAGCCAGCTCCCACATAAGTCCCCTCCCACATTTTGTGTTTTGAGGGTGTCAGCTATGGCGGTAGAAGCGATCCAGGAGAGCCGGCAAACCTGCCCGCCATGCCCGTGGTTTGATGCCAAAGGTGTGGAGGATTTTCTTGCAGGCCAACACCGCATGCTGCGGTTCATCCGCCGCATCCGGCCGCGCTGCGTGAGCCTGGGCGGTGGGGGACTCGATGGCCAGCGGATGGAAGTTGCGCGCTTCAGTCAGAATCGCCTGCCCCAGCGCCAACGGGGTAGTCGCCTCGTGGCCGGCGTAGTGGTAGGTGCCCCACAGCGGCGCAGCGCAATCGAGTTGCTTGAGCACCGAGATGATCACCCGCGCCGCATCGTCCACCGGCGTCGGGTTGCCCCGGCGGTCGTCGGCCATCAGTAGCTCGTCGGCGCTCTCGGCCCGGGCCAGGAAGCGCCCGAGCGTGCCGTCGACGCTGTCATCGAGCAACCAGCCAAACCGCAGCAGCACATGCTGCGGGCACGTAGCGCGCACGCTTTGTTCGATACGCCACAACGCCTGGCCGCGCAGGCCCAAGGGCACCGGCTCGTCTTTCTCGCTGTAGGCGGTGGCGCGGGAGCCATCGAACACGCGGTAGCTGGAGGGTTGCAGCAGGGTGATGCTGTGATGCTGGCACAGCTCGGCCAGGCGTTCGATGGCGAACTCCTGGGCGGCCAAGCGGGTTTCGCTCACGGCTTCGGCCTGGAACCAGTCGAAATAGTAGGCGAGGTTGATCAAGGCATCGGGACGGGTGTCGTCGAGCAATTGGGTGAGGCTTGCGGCATCCCAGCCGTCTTGGGGCGGTTTGGGGGCGAGGAAACCGATGTCTTCCTCCGCACCGAGGCGAATCAGCGCCTGCCCGAGGGCATTCCCGCCGCCCAGTAACATAAGGCGCATTCGCATAGATTGAGCAGGCCCGGTCTGTTTGGAACGATGGTTATTATCGACAGGCGCGTGTGCCCTGTCGTAGGTCATTGCCAGAATCGTTGCATTTTGCGGGCTTGTAGCGCAACCGTCACGGATTAAGTGTCTTGACGTCGGGTTCGGCGGCCTCCTGTTTCAGCGCCGTACGGGGTGCAAGCAGCACCTGCTGTGGATAAGTCTGGGCGAAATGCACCGACTCGCAATTATCCACAAGCTTTTTCAAACGCTGGTTGAACGCGCGGCTGACCGCGTATTGGCCACCCGACACCGTACGGAACTGCGCCGTGAGCACCACGCCATTGAGGTCCATCTTGTCCACGCCAAATACTTCAAGCGGCCCTTGCAGGTTGTACTTGAGGAACACGTCGTCGCGAATCGATTGGCCCGCTTCGCGGATCAGCTCCACGGCCCTGTCCACATCGGTGTCGTAGGTGAACTGCACCGAGAAGAAGGCATAGGCGAATTGACGGGACTGGTTGGTGACCGCCTTGATCTGCCCGAACGGCACCGAATGCACAAACCCCTTGCCGTCACGCAGGCGCAGGGTGCGGATGGTCAGGCCCTCCACGGTGCCGGCGTGGCCGGAGTCGAGCACCACCCAGTCGCCAATGGACAGGGTGTCTTCGATAATGATGAACAGGCCGGTGATCACATCCTGCACCAATTGCTGGGAACCGAAACCGATCGCCAGTCCCACCACCCCGGCGCCCGCCAGCAACGGCGCGACATTGATGCCCAGGTTGGCCATGGTGGTGATCGCGCAGATCACCACCAGGATGATCTTCACCGCATTGCGCAGCAGCGGCAGGATGGTTTTGACCCGGGTACTGGGCTGGCGACTGGAGCGTTTATTCACCGGAGGTTTGAGGGCTTCCTGGATCGCGGTGTCGAGCACCACCCAGAACAGCCAGGTCACCAACAGGATCAGGCCGATACTGCTGAGGGAATCACTGATGGCACGGCCCACCGAGTTGCGCTGGGCGAATTCGAACAGCGAAACACCCCAGATACGCCCGAGTATCTCGATAAACACGATGGCCATGACGATACGCAAAATCGCGTGCAGCAAACTCAGGAAGCGTTCCTTGTAGGCACTGCTGCGCTGGATCGATACCTGGCTGCGGGACTTGAACAGGTGTTGCAGCACGGTGCTGAGAAACACCGTGCCGATCAGTAACAAGGTGGTGAGCAGCGCGCAGCGCAGGGCCTCTTGGTTGTCGTCACCGGCACCGATCAGGTTGACCGCCGACACCAGCACCATCAACAGAATCGGCCAGTACCAGAGCCCGGAAAACACCCGCAGCGACTGTTGTAATGCCGGATGTTTGAGGCGCTGGGCCAATGGCCGGTTGCGGATCAAATGGGCCACCGGCCGACGCAGACGTACCACCAGCACGCCAAAGATGACCGCTGCAAACAGGCCGGTAAACACAGCGATGCTGCTGGTGATATTGCCGCCCAGTTGCCGAGCGATTTGCGGGCTGGTCAGTGCATCGCTGAGGGCCGCGAGAAAGCCGATCAGGAATAGAGGCTTGGGGCAATAGTCACGAATGATCCGCACGGCAGGCCGCTTGTGCCCGACATTGAACATGACAATGACGCACAGCAACAGCGAGGTGGAAAAGATGCCACTGCTGGTGGCGTAGGCAAAACACAGTGCCAGGGCTCGGCCGACAGACGCAGGTAAAAAGTGACTGACATAAAGGGTCAGCGGCAGGCAGATCAGCGCTGGAATCGTGTAGGGCACTACATAGCTCAGCAGGCCTTGCAGGCGCCGGCGCCGCGCGAGGAATGGGCGCAGGCTCGACCGTCGCACAATCAAGCGCCCAAGCATCGTCAACACCGCAAAGGCACCGACCCACACCCCGGACAACAGCAGGAAATCGCCCGCCACGCTCCAGGGCGAGCGTGCGGCGGTCTGGTCTACCAGGCGCCCTACTTCATCCGCGGCGCGATCAGCACGCAGGCGCCAGGCGTCAATAAGGTTCTGGTCGAGGTCGAGCTTGTTCTGCACGTCGTCGATGCTGGAACTGATGGCCCCGAGCAACCCGCCCTCCACCAGCAGCTCCGGCTTGGCCGGTGTGTCGGCAGCAGGCGCAGAGGCCGCGGCCTGCAATGCGCCGTTGCCGCAGAGCAGCAGTGCGCCAAGCAGTAATGCAGTCTTTAGATTCAGCAAAACAGCAAGCTCCTTCAGCAGGGTCTGTAAGGAACTGACGGGTTTGGGCCTTGATCGTTCCCCGCATGGGCTATGCCCTCCCCTATTTTCATACCCTGTACCGCCTGTAGGAATGTGGAAACTTTCAGCCAAATAGCGCAGTCATCCCATAACGGAGGTCACCTCACCCACCATCCACGGGAGCACACATGGCGGCGATTCACATCGGCATTTCCGGCTGGCGCTACACGCCCTGGCGCGGGGACTTTTACCCCGAAGGGCTGACCCAGAAACGCGAGTTGCAGTTTGCGTCACGCGCCGTCAACAGCATCGAAATCAACGGCTCGTTCTACGCGCTGCAAACCCCCAAGCGCTACGCCGAGTGGTATGCCGATACGCCCGAAGGTTTCCTGTTCAGTGTCAAGGCGCCCCGTTTCATCACGCATATCCTGCGCCTGCGCGACGTGCACAAGCCGATGGCAAATTTCTTCGCTTCCGGGGTGCTGGAACTCAAAGAAAAACTCGGCCCCATCCTCTGGCAGTTTCCGCCCAGCTTCAAATTCGACGCCACGCTGTTCGAAACCTTCCTGGCCGAGTTACCCACCAACACGCAACAGGCCGCCGCCCTCGCCCGCCAGCATGAGCCACGCCTGAACGGCAAGGCGAGCATGAAGGCCTATGCCAAGAAGCCGTTGCGCCATGCCGTGGAGATTCGCCATATGAGTTTTGCCGTGCCCGAGTTCATCAAGATGCTGGATAAGCACGGTGTGGCGCTGGTGGTTGCGGACACTGCCGGCAAGTGGCCGTACGTGGAAGACGTGACCGCCAACTTCATGTACCTGCGCTTGCACGGCGACAAGCAGTTATACGCCAGCGGTTATAGCGCCGAAGCGCTCCAGCGCTGGGGTGACCGCATCAATCGCTGGGCCCAGGGCAAGCAGCCTGCCGATGCACACCTCGTCGACACGCACCACACACCCCGCAGGCGTAAACAGCGCGATGTGTTCTGCTTTTTCGACAACGACATCAAAGTTCGTGCCCCCTTCGATGCACGCCAATTGCTGCAACGTTTCGGGCTGGACCAACACCTGCTCACCGAACCTGGCCGGCTGCCGGAACCAGGAGTATTGCCATGACGCATCCAGAGCTAATCCCCACCCCGCCGACCACCGCCATCACCCGTTTCACGGTGCTGACGGTTAATATCCACAAGGGTTTCACCGCACTGAATCGCCGCTTCATCTTGCCCGAGCTGCGTGAAGCGGTGCGCAGCGTGGGCGCAGACATGGTGTTCTTGCAGGAGATCCATGGCACTCACGAACGCCATCCCCAGCGCTACAGCGACTGGCCAAAAATGCCGCAGTATGAGTTCCTGGCCGACAGCATCTGGCCGCAGTTTGCCTATGGGCGCAATGCCGTGTACCCCCATGGCGACCATGGCAATGCACTGCTGTCGAAATTCCAGATCATCCGCTACGACAACCTCGATATTTCGCAAAGCGGCCATGAAAACCGCGGCCTGCTGCATTGCGTGTTGCGCCTGCCGGGCAGCGGCCAGCAGGTGCACGCGATCTGCATCCACCTGGGCTTGCGCGAGGTGCATCGCCAACAACAATTGCGCTTGCTGGAACAACGTATCAGCGAGATTCCCGCCGATGCGCCGTTGGTGGTCGCTGGCGATTTCAACGACTGGCGGCAAAAAGCCGACCTGAGCCAAAGCGGCCTGCAGGAAGTGTTCATGCACACCCTCGGCAAACCGGCGCGCACCTTCCCGGCACGCCTGCCGTTGCTGCCGCTGGACCGCATTTATGTGCGTAACCTGACGGTGCACAACCCTCGCGTGCTCACCACTCGCCCCTGGTCCCATTTATCAGACCATGTGCCGCTGTCGGTGGAGGTTGAGTTATGAACGTTGCGGTAGACCATATCGCCACAGACCAACCGCCAGATGACAGCAAGGCGCGAGATCTGGATTACGGCTGGCAGAGCGGCAACCAGGTGGCGTTGCTGGAGAACGGCGAGGCGTACTTTCCTGCCGTGTTCGAGGCGTTGCGCAGCGCCGAGCGCGAGATCCTGCTGGAGACCTTCATCCTTTTTGAAGACAAGGTCGGCTTTGAGCTGCACAGCATCCTCATCGAGGCGGCCAAGCGTGGGGTAAAGGTGGTGGTCAGCCTCGACGGTTTTGGTTGCGGCGAGCTGAGCCCGGGCTTCCTGCGGGAGTTGGCCGAAGCCGGGGTGATGGTGCAGATGTTCGACCCGGCGCCCAAGACCTTCGGCATACGCACTAACTGGTTTCGCCGCCTGCACCGCAAGATCGTCGTGGTAGATGCCCGCGTGGCGTTTATCGGCGGGATCAATTTTTCTGCTGACCACTTGGCGGATTTCGGCCCCGAAGCCAAGCAGGATTACGCCGTGCAGGTGATCGGCCCGGCCGTGGCCGACCTGCACCATTTCGCCCTTGCCCAAAGTGGCCGCCAGGTGCGCAGCCGTCGCGGTTGGCGGCGGCGCCAACAGCGGCCTTCACCCTGGACGAACGAGCCAGGCGACGGCCTGGTACGCCTGATTTACCGCGACAATATCCAGCATCGTGACGACATCGAAGAAGCGTATATCCACGCCTTGAGCCAGGCCCGGCAGCGGGTGGTGATCGCCAACGCGTACTTCTTCCCCGGCTACCGCTTGCTTCGCGAGATCCGTAACGCGGCGCGCCGTGGCGTGCAGGTGCAGTTGATCATGCAGGGCCAGCCCGACGTGCTGTTGGCGAAACTGGCCGCGCGCATGCTCTATGACTATCTGCTCAAGGATGGCGTGGTGATTCACGAATACTGCCAACGCCCATTGCACGGCAAGGTGGCGCTGGTGGATGACGAATGGAGCACCGTCGGTTCGAGCAACCTGGACCCACTGAGCCTGGCATTGAACCTGGAGGCCAATGTGCTGATTCGCGACCGGGCTTTCAATCAGCAGCTCTACGAACGCCTGGAAGCCCTCGCCCACAATCATTGCCAGACCATGCCGAAAAAGCGCAAGCCACGCCTGTGGCTCTGGCGCTTGACCGTGGGTTTCCTGGTGTTTCATGTGATGCGCCATTTCCCGGTACTGGCCAGTTGGTTGCCGGCCCACAAACCGCGCTTGAAACCTTTTGAGGCCACGCCCCATGACGTCTGAAGCCCGCCCCCAAGCGCAAGCCTCTGGGTTCAAGCGCTGGAAAAAACCGCTGACGATCGCGTTCTTCGTGCTGCTGATCGTGTTGTTTACCCTGCTGGCCCGGCGCATCGACTGGAGCGAAGTGTTCCAGACCCTGAGCGAGTTCAAGCTACGCACATTGTTCATCGCCGGCGCGCTGACGCTGTGCAGTTTTATCGTCTATGCCTGCTTCGATTTGATCGGCCGCACCTACATTCGCCAGCCGTTGCGTTGGAAGCAGATATTGCCGGTGGGTTTCATCAGCTACGCGTTCAACCTCAACCTCAGCGCCTGGGTCGGTGGCATCGCCATGCGGTATCGGCTGTATTCGCGCCTGGGCGTCAGCACCAGCAATATCGCCAAGATCCTCGGCCTGAGCCTGGCCACCAATTGGTTCGGCTATATGGCGTTGGCCGGGGTGGTGTTCAGCAGCGGGTTGGTGACCCTGCCGCCAGGCTGGAAGCTCAGCAGCGGCGCCTTGCAAGGCGTCGGGGTGTTATTGGTGATCGCGAGCCTGGGCTACCTGGCGGCGTGCCGGTTTTCGAAAAAGCGCGCGTGGTCGATTCGCGGCATCGAGATCAACTTGCCGTCGTTGCGCATGGCCTGTTTGCAGTTGGCCCTGGGTGCGTTGAACTGGTCATTGATGGCCGCGGTGATCTTTACCTTGCTGCCGGCCAAACTGGATTACCCACTGGTGCTGGGCGTGCTGTTGATCAGCGCGATTGCCGGAGTGGTCACCCATATCCCCGCCGGGTTGGGGGTGTTGGAGGCGGTGTTCATTGCACTGTTGCAACATGAGGCGTCGCGGGGGAGTTTGCTGGCGGGGCTGATCGCGTATCGGGCGATTTACTTTATCTGCCCGTTGTTGATTGCACTGGTGATGTATTTGGGGGTGGAGGCCAAGGCCAAGGCGTTGCGAGTGAAGAAGACAGCCTGATGAGGCGGTGGTGACTGTTGAATCGCTATCGCGGGCAAGCCCGGCTCCCACAGGGGAATGCATTCCAAGGTGGGAGCCGGGCTTGCCCGCGATAGCGATCACCAAGGCAACACCTATCGGGACTGAATGATGCTCAACCGCTCCCCCACCACCATCTCGGTAATCCAGTCCACCAGGATCGAGGTGTACGCCTGCTGCGACACCGGGTCGCTCAGGGAATGGTCGGCGCCGTCGATGATGCGGTGGGTCAGCGAATGGGTCTGCTGGCACGCCGCGCGGTAACTCATGATGGTGGCGTGGGGCACATGGTCGTCGGTTTCCGATTCGACAATCAGCACATCGCCGGTAAATTGCGCGCAGGCATGCAGGGCGCGGTTGGTTTCGGCGTGCACGAGGGTGCCGCGGTAATCCATCAGGTCGGCTTTATCCAAGTCGCGCTTGGGCTTGAGCCATTCCTGGTCGCGGTACAGCGCCGGCACTCGCAGCGCCAGCCAACGTACCGGGCGCAACGAGGTGAGGATCGCCGCGAGGTACCCGCCATAGCTGGTGCCCACCACTGCCACCGCCGAGGTGTCGATAGCCGGGTGGGACAGCAGGCGGTCGTAGGCGGCCAGCAGGTCGCGCAGGTTGTCTTCGCGGGTGACGCGGGACAAGGGGATGCCGGTGCCAGCATGGCCACGCAGGTCGAAGGTCAGGCATACACATCCAAGGCCTGCGATGCCTTTGGCCCGCTCCAGGTCGCGCTCCTGGCTGCCGCCCCAGCCGTGCACGAACAACACGCCGGGCACTTTGGACTTGGGACTGAGGAATGTCCCGCTCATCTGTTCGTCGTCTATACCGATGGTGATGCTCTCGCTTCTAGCCGTCATAAGTCTTGACCGTCACATACTTGAGTAGAAAGTCGCTGTTTTCGGCCGGGCCTCGGTATACCTCGATGGCATGCGCCGGCAGCGCCTGGTCTACATAGGTTTCTACCGAGGACACACGGATGGCCTTAAGGCCCGGATGGTTGATAAAACTCTGCAACGCCGCGACTTCCGCGCTGCTGGCCCCGCCCATGCGCCAGGATTGTTCGAGCACACCACTGCGGCGCTGGCCTGTGCTGTCCAGGCCTTGGGCGATGTCGTAGTTGCGGCGCGAGGCGAAGAAGCCTGGGTAGGCCTCATTCGCAGCACGGTCGAAAACCAGCGCCTGTTCGATGGCCACACGCACGTCTTCAGGCAGATCCAGTTTGAGCAGGGCAGCATAATCACCGGGGACGACCAGCAGATCGGAACCGCCGTAGACCTCTTCCCCCTGCCCGTCTCGCGTCAGGTGCTGCTCGCCGCAGTAGCTGAAGAGGTGATCGCCGATAAAACTCTGGCCCACACTGTGGGTGACCACCTCGTGCAGGTCTTGTTCCAGCACCATACCTTCATTGAACATTCGGGCCGCTTCCGGGCGCGCCACTATCGCGTCGAACTCATCCAGGCTGTGGATAACTTCCTGCCCCCGCCCTGCACAGGCATTTACGGGTTTCAGACGAATCGGGCCGCTGTAGAGCAAGCGGGTCGCGGCAGACCGTGCATCCTCAAGGGCGAACACACTCACACCGTCCAACACCACGTCACGCACACGTTCGCAGAATGACGGCGACCAGCCTTCGGGCGCCTTTGCCTCGGGACTCAGCAGGCCGTGACTGATGGCTTTGGTGCAGATGAACGCGTGATCGACATAGCCGCCCCACAGATCGCCCGGCCCCTTGATATTGAGCTGGCGCGCTTGGGCGGGCCCGACCAGGGTTTGCGTGGGCAGCAGATACAATTCCCGACCCGCATGCAGGGCCGGGTCGTAACTGCCCCCGAACTTGAGCCCCAGGATCTGCGCGAGCCAGCGTGCGAGGGCTCGGTTGGTTTCGATTTCATGCAGGGGCGCCCCCTCTCGCATGGAGTGGGCGACCACCAACTTCTTGCGACTTATGGGGGTCATGCGGTCCCCTTTTCCATCAACCTTTGTGTAGCAGTGAGGTTGCATGGATCAGGCCAACGCGGGGATTGAGGGGAGAGCTGTTAAATCAATCAGTTGCGCAAAAAGTGATGGCCGTTAGCCTGTTTTATTTTGCACGACCCGGGGCGAACCCTGCGGCGTTCTGCACGATTCAAACCCCGAAGCGGTTGCGGTAATCACTGGGGGACAGGCCGGTGATTTTCTTGAAGATGGCGCGAAAGGCGCTGGGGTCCTGATAGCCGACGGTCCAGGCAATGTGATCGATCGTGCCGTTAGTGAACTCCAGCATCTGCCGCGCCTTGCCGACTCGCAGATGCTGACAGTACTCGGTGGGTTTCAGCCCGGTGGCGTTGCGAAAGCGGCGCAAGAACGTGCGCGCCTCCAAGTTCGCCTCCTGCGCCATCGCCGCCACGGACACATCCACCGCGCCACTGGCCTGCAGCCAATGCTGGACCTTGAGAACCGCACCATCACCATGCCTGAGAATCGGCGCAAAGTTGCTACCGCACTGGCTGGCACTGGCGCTGTGCTCGATCACCAGAAAGCGCGCAGTGTCAGCTGCAATGCTCGGACCCATAAGCCGATCGACCAGGCGCAGGCCCAGCTCCGACCAGGCCATCAGCCCAGCGGAGGTGATCAGGTCGCCGTCATCGACAATAGGTTTATCCGCTTCCAGTCGCACCGCCGGGTAACAGGCCGCAAAAGACTTCGCGGAGGACCAGTGGGTGGTGGCACTGCGGCCATCCAACAGGCCGCTGCGCGCCAGCATGATCGAGCCGATGCACACGCCGCCCAGCACGGTGCCGCCCGCATGTTGCAGGCGCAGCCATTCCAGCAGCGCAAGCGGCGCCTGGTCTTCGGTGAACTCTGCAATCGAGGGCGGCACCAACACGGCCATCATCGGTTGCTCGGGGCCTGGGTGGCTGTCGAACGTGCGCGCGGGCGTGCCGTGGGCATCTACCTGCCAGTGGCTGACCCGCAGCAGCGGTAATTGCGCAGATTCATGCTCGGCGGCGATGCGGTTAGCGACCCCGAACAGGTCGGTCAGCCCGTGGACTGCGGCGAGTTGCGCGCCCTGGTAGATCAACACACCCAGCTCGACAGTGCTGCGTTGCGCGGCCATTGTCAGTTTTCCCCCTGTTATTGTCGGTGCAGCCAATTCTCGGTGTGATCGCCAGCTAAGATACTAGGCCCATCAACCCATCACGAGGCAACACACATGGCCAAGCAGGCGCTCATCCTAATCGATATCCAGAACGACTACTTCCCCCAGGGCAAGTGGCCGCTCGACGGCGTGGAAGCCGCAGCGGACAAGGCGGCGCAGGTGCTCCAGGCGTTTCGACAAGCAGGCGATGCGGTGATTCATGTACGGCATGAGTTCGCTGGCGACGACGCACCGTTCTTCACACCGGGCTCCGAAGGCGCGCATTTGCATGCCAAGGTGCTCAACGAGGGCGATGAACCGGTGGTGCTCAAACACTTCGTGAATGCGTTTCGCCAAACCAACCTGCGCGAACTGCTGGAACAGCGCAGCATCACCGATGTGGTGGTAGTGGGCAGCATGAGCCATATGTGCGTTGACGCCGTGGTGCGGGCGGCAGCGGACCTGGGCTACAAGGTTACGGTGATCCATGACGCCTGCGCGACCCGCGACCAGGAATTCAACGGCCAGGTGATTCCGGCGGCACAGGTGCACGGGGCGTACATGGCCTCCCTGGCATTTGGCTATGCGGGTGTAGTGTCGGCAGAGGAATATCTGAAAGCCCAAACAGCGGCTGCGTGACCGCCACCTGGGCTGATCGCTTTAGCGTGTGGCAATGATGAACAGCCGCGGAAAGGGCAACAACACCGTGCCATCGGCCAGGGCTGGATAAGCCTGGGTAATTCGCGCCTGGTATTGCTGCAGGAAGGCGGCTTTTTCATCGTCCGTCAACGGCGCAAGAAAAGGCCGCAATGCCGAAGCCTTGAACCACTCCACCACCGCCGCGTGGTCCGCCAAGGGGTGTTGATAGGTGGTGCGCCACACATCCACGGTACTGCAATGCTTGCTCAGCAGTTCGTAGTAATAACTGGCGGTGTGCCGTTCATTGTGTTTGACCGCCCCTATCTTTGCCGACCATGGGCCATCGGCCGCGACTTCTCGGGCCAGGCGATGAGCGGGCTCGTCAAGGTTGTCCGGGGTTTGCACCGCCAGCGTACCGCCTGGGTTCAGTTGGTGGACCAAATGCGGGTAGAGCGTGGCGTGGTCGGGCAGCCATTGCAGCGAGGCATTGGCCAGGATCACATCCAAGCGTTGCGCAGGATGCCAGGCGCCGATATCTGCCAGCTCGAAGTTCAACCTGGGCAGGCGCTTGCGGGCGTCTGCCAACATGTCATCGGAGCTGTCCATGCCAGTGACGTGCGCTTGGGGGAAACGCTCGGCCAGCACTTGGGTGGAGTTTCCCGGCCCGCACCCCAGGTCGACTGCGGTGCCCACGTCGGTGTTGGGAATTGCCGCAACCAGGTCACGGACGGGGCGAGTGCGCTGCTGTTCGAACATCGTGTACTGCTTGGCGGACCAGGTCATCACAGTCTTCCTTCTTTCTTAGAGGTGGCGACAGCCTAAATCTTGTGAGCCATGAGAACAAATGCTGGGGTTGGTGTGCTGCCTGTATGTACTAAGGCATCCCGCGCTCGACGCCTGCACGTCGACCATAAAAAACCCCCGATGCTTTCGCTATCGGGGGTTTTGTTTGTTCAGGGTCGGTCTTGGACCTTAGAACGGGATATCGTCATCAAAGCTGTCGAAATCCGGAGCCGGTTGCGGAGCAGCCTGTTGTGGTGCTGGGCGCGACTCACGCTGTGGCTGCTGGCTTGGCTGCGGACGCGACTGCTGTGGGCGCGGTGCCGAGTTGGACATGCCGCCCTGGCCCTGTTGGTCGCCCTGTGGACGGCCGCCCAGCAGTTGCATGGTGCCTTGCATGTCGACCACGATTTCGGTGGTGTAACGCTTGATGCCGTCTTTTTCCCACTCGCGGGTTTGCAGTTTGCCTTCGATGTACACCTGCGAACCTTTGCGCAGGTATTCACCGGCGATCTCTGCGACCTTGCCGAACATCGACACGCGGTGCCACTCGGTTTTCTCTTTGCGCTCGTTGGTCTGCTTATCGGTCCATTGCTCGCTGGTCGCCAGACTTAGGTTGGTCACAGCATTACCGTTAGGCAAGTAGCGAACTTCGGGATCCTGGCCGCAAGTACCGACCAATATGACTTTGTTAACCCCACGGGCCATAACGTTCTCCTAGGCTGGGCGCGCTGTCGGCACTGGGTTGACCAGTTGCTCGAGCGTCGCGCGATCCAATAATTCGGTGTCCAATTTGATGTAAATGGCCGCCTCTTCAGCGACCACGACTGCATCCGTTACCCCTACGACAGCCTTCAGGCGCTCTACCAGGCCGGCTTCGCGGATTGCCTCGGGCGATAGCGGCAAACGCAGACTGGTGACGTAGGGAGGTTCGCGCATGGTAACAGCAAAGACCAGCCAAAGTGCAGCCAGCCCGGCGCATCCGAGGAACACAACCGACAAACCGCCATGCTGGAACATCCAGCCGCCCATGATGCCGCCCAACGCGGAACCCAGGAACTGGCTGGTGGAATACACCCCCATGGCCGTGCCCTTGCCGCCTGCCGGTGAAACTTTACTGATCAGTGACGGCAACGACGCTTCGAGCAGGTTGAAGGCGGTGAAAAACACCACCGTACCGATCACCAGCGCTCGCAGGCTATCGCCGAACTGCCAGAAGAATAGTTCAGTGAGCATCAATGTCGCGACGGCGCCGAGTAAAACTCGTTTCATTTTGCGTTTCTTCTCGCCATAGATGATGAACGGGATCATGGCGAAGAACGAAATCAACAGCGCAGTGAGGTAGACCCACCAGTGCTGCTCCTTGGGCAGGCCAGCTTTTTCCACCAGGGCCAGGGGTAAGGCGACGAAGCTGCACATCAGCATGGCGTGTAATACGAAGATACCTAAATCCAGGCGCAGCAGGTCCGGGTGCTTGAGCGTCGGAAGCAACGCCTTGCGTGCGACGCCCGATTCACGATGCTGCAGGGTACCGGTGGAGCGCGGCACCATAAAGGCAACGATCAGGATGCCAAACAACGCCATGCCGCCTGTGGCCAGGAACAGCCCATGCAAGCCGAACGCGCGCGTGAGCAAGGGCCCGACCACCATGGCCACGGCAAACGACAGGCCGATGGTCATGCCGATCATCGCCATGGCCTTGGTGCGGTGTTGTTCGCGGGTCAGGTCCGACAGCAGCGCCATCACGGCGGCGGAAATCGCACCGGCGCCCTGCAGGATGCGGCCGGCGATCACGCCCCAGATCGAATCGGACCGGGCCGCTAGCACACTGCCAAGGGCGAATACGATCAGCCCGAGATAGATCACCGGGCGACGGCCAATGCGGTCGGAAATAATCCCGAACGGGATCTGGAAAATCGCCTGGGTCAGGCCATAGGCACCAATCGCCAGGCCGATCAAGGCGGGGGTCGCACCTGCGAGATCCATCCCATAGGTGGCCAGCACTGGCAACACCATAAACATGCCCAGCATACGGAAGGCGAACACCAGGGCCAGCCCGCTTGCCGCTCGGGTCTCGCCGCTACTCATGCGTTCGCTGTGGGGATCGTGCATGGAAAAACCTCGTGTGAACCGGCGGCGATTCTACCAGTCCCATCGATTGAGAGGGTATATGCGGCGCTTTGCCGCGCAGCTTTCATGTAAGGCTGCAGGCGGCGTTTTGACAGTGTATATTCATCCAGTCTTTAGCCGTATACTCCGGCATCATTTACGCCCGCCGTGCGAGGCCATCTTGGACAAGATCCTGATTCGTGGGGCTAGAACCCACAACCTGAAGAACATCGACCTGACCCTGCCCCGGGACAAACTGATCGTCATCACCGGCTTGTCCGGCTCCGGCAAATCGTCCCTGGCGTTCGACACGCTGTATGCCGAAGGTCAGCGTCGCTATGTGGAATCGCTGTCGGCCTACGCCCGGCAGTTCCTGTCGATGATGGAAAAGCCCGATGTCGACACCATTGAAGGCCTGTCGCCGGCTATTTCCATCGAGCAGAAATCCACGTCCCACAACCCGCGCTCCACCGTGGGTACCATTACCGAGATCTACGACTACCTGCGCCTGCTCTACGCACGCGTGGGTATCCCCCGCTGCCCGGACCACGATATCCCCCTGGAAGCCCAGACCGTCAGCCAGATGGTCGACCTGGTGCTGGCCCAGCCCGAAGGCGCCAAGCTGATGCTGCTGGCGCCTGTCATTCGCGAGCGCAAGGGCGAACACCTGTCGGTCTTCGAAGAGCTGCGTGCCCAGGGTTTTGTACGTGCGCGCATCAACGGCAAGCTCTATGAGCTGGACGAAGCGCCGAAGCTGGACAAGCAGAAAAAGCACTCCATTGATGTGGTGGTCGACCGATTCAAGGTGCGCGCCGACTTGCAGCAGCGTTTGGCGGAATCGTTCGAAACCGCGCTGAAGCTGGCCGATGGCATTGCTCTGGTAGCGCCGATGGATGACGAGCCGGGCGAAGAGATCATCTTCTCCGCACGCTTCGCCTGCCCGATCTGTGGCCATGCCATCAGCGAGCTGGAACCCAAACTGTTTTCCTTCAACAACCCGGCCGGCGCCTGCCCGACTTGCGACGGCCTGGGTGTGAAGCAGTTTTTCGACATCAAGCGCCTGGTCAATGGCGAGCTGACCTTGGCCGAGGGTGCGATACGCGGATGGGACAGGCGTAACGTCTACTACTTCCAGATGCTTGGGTCGTTGGCCTCCCACTACAAGTTCAGCCTGGAAGTACCGTTCAACCAACTGCCAGCAGACCAGCAGAAGGTCATTCTAAATGGCAGCGGTTCACAGAATGTCGACTTCAAATACCTGAACGATCGCGGCGATATCGTCAAGCGCTCGCACCCGTTCGAAGGCATCGTGCCGAACCTGGAACGCCGTTACCGCGAAACCGAATCGGCGAGCGTGCGCGAGGAGCTGGCGAAGTTCCTCAGCACACAGCCATGCCCGGATTGCCGTGGCACGCGCCTGCGCCGTGAAGCCCGGCATGTATGGGTGGGCGAGAAGACCCTGCCGGCAGTAACCAACCTGCCGATCGGCGATGCCTGTGAATACTTTGGCGTGCTGAAGCTGACCGGTCGTCGTGGAGAGATTGCCGACAAGATCCTCAAGGAGATTCGCGAGCGATTGCAGTTCCTGGTCAACGTGGGCCTGGACTATCTGTCGCTGGACCGCAGTGCCGATACCCTGTCTGGCGGTGAGGCACAGCGCATTCGCCTGGCCAGCCAGATCGGCGCCGGCCTCGTGGGCGTGCTGTATATCCTCGACGAGCCGTCGATTGGCTTGCACCAACGGGATAACGACCGCCTGCTGGGCACGCTGAAACACCTTCGCGATATCGGCAATACCGTGATTGTGGTCGAGCATGATGAAGACGCTATCCGCCTGGCGGACTACGTGGTCGATATCGGCCCCGGCGCGGGCGTGCATGGCGGCCATATCGTTGCTGAAGGCACGCCTGCCGAGGTGATGGCACATCCTGACTCACTGACCGGCAAATACTTGTCCGGCCGTGTGAAGATTGAAGTACCCGCCAAGCGAACGCCGCGTAACAAGAAGATGGCGCTGCATCTAAAGGGCGCGCGCGGGAACAACCTGCGCAATGTCGACCTGGAGATTCCGCTGGGCCTGCTGACCTGCGTGACCGGTGTTTCCGGTTCGGGCAAGTCGACGCTGATCAACAACACCCTGTTCCCACTGAGTGCCACCGCCCTGAATGGCGCGACCACCCTGGAAGCGGCGGCTCACGACAGCATCAAGGGCCTGGAGCATCTGGACAAGGTGGTCGACATCGACCAGAGCCCGATTGGGCGTACGCCTCGCTCCAACCCAGCCACCTACACCGGGCTGTTTACCCCTATCCGTGAGTTGTTCGCTGGCGTGCCAGAGTCGCGCTCACGGGGTTATGGGCCGGGCCGCTTCTCGTTCAACGTCAAGGGTGGCCGCTGTGAAGCGTGCCAGGGCGATGGCCTGATCAAGGTGGAAATGCACTTCCTGCCGGACATCTACGTGCCGTGCGATGTGTGCAAGAGCAAGCGCTACAACCGCGAGACCCTGGAGATCAAGTACAAGGGCAAGAGCATCCATGAAACCCTGGAGATGACGATCGAGGAAGCTCGCGAGTTCTTCGACGCAGTGCCGGCGCTGGCGCGCAAGCTGCAGACGCTGATGGATGTGGGCCTGTCGTACATCAAGCTGGGGCAGTCAGCGACCACGCTGTCGGGTGGCGAGGCGCAGCGGGTCAAGCTATCTCGCGAGCTGTCCAAGCGTGATACCGGCAAAACCTTGTACATCCTCGATGAGCCGACCACTGGCCTGCACTTCGCGGATATCCAGCAGTTGCTGGACGTACTGCACCGCTTGCGGGACCACGGCAATACCGTGGTGGTGATCGAGCACAACCTTGATGTGATCAAGACTGCCGACTGGCTGGTAGACCTGGGGCCAGAAGGTGGTTCTAAGGGTGGCCAGATCATCGCAGTGGGCACTCCGGAGCAGGTTTCCGAAATGCCTCAATCGCACACCGGTTACTACTTGAAACCGTTGCTGGAACGCGACAGGGCCTGATTTTTTCATCGCCCAATAAAAAGCCCCTGCCACTTTGCGGTGACAGGGGCTTTTTTGTAACCGGGAATCAGAACTGCGATTGCAGGTAATTCTCCAGGCCGATCAACTTGATCAGGCCCAACTGCTTTTCCAGCCAGTAGGTGTGATCTTCTTCGGTGTCATTCAACTGCACCCGCAATATTTCGCGGGTGACATAGTCGTTGTGCTGTTCGCAAAGCTCAATGCCCTTGCAGAGTGCGGCACGGACCTTGTACTCAAGGCGAAGATCGGCAGCGAGCATATCAGGCACTGTGGTACCCACGTCCAGATCATCAGGACGCATACGCGGCGTGCCTTCGAGCATCAGAATGCGGCGCATCAGGGCGTCAGCGTGCTGTGCCTCTTCTTCCATTTCGTGGTTGATACGCTCATAGAGCTCGGTAAAGCCCCAGTCTTCGTACATACGCGAATGGATGAAATATTGGTCACGAGCTGCCAGTTCGCCCGTCAGCAACGTGTTGAGGTAATCGATTACGTCGGGGTGACCTTGCATCGCCCTACATCTCCCTGCTTGAAAGACTGTAGTTTGAACCATGCTGACTTGAAGGTCACGGGACAAACGGCAGAAAAGTGAAGATTTCCGGAGAAAAGTAGCTGAAATAACGCAAAAACCGCCCAAATGAGGGCGGTTCTGCTTATCGTTTAGAGTCAGTTAAGCGATACACCCAGTGCCTTTGCAATTGCTTCTCCATAAGCCGGGTCAGCCTTATAGAAGTGCTGCAGCTGACGCTGGACCACATCGCTGGAAACCCCAGCCATTGCGCCCGCGATGTTATTGGTGAGCAACGCTTTCTGCTCATCATTCATCAGACGGAACAGCGCACTGGCGTGGCTGTAGTAGTCCGTATCTTCGCGGTGATCGTAACGATCGGCAGCGCCGCTCAGGGCCAGTGCTGGCTCTGCATATTGCGGGGCTTGTTTCGGTGCGTCGGCATAGCTGTTTGGCTCGTAGTTCGGAGCCGCCCCACCGTTGCTGCCGAAAGCCATGGAACCGTCACGCTGGTAGCTGTTAACCGGGCTACGTGGCGCGTTCACCGGCAGTTGCTGGTGGTTGGTACCCACACGGTAGCGGTGAGCATCGGCGTAGGCGAATACCCGACCTTGGAGCATACGGTCTGGGGACAGGCCAACGCCTGGGACCATGTTGCTTGGGCCAAATGCAGCCTGCTCAACTTCCGCGAAGTAGTTCTGCGGATTACGGTTGAGCTCCAGCTCACCCACTTCAATCAACGGAAACTCTTTTTGCGACCAGGTCTTGGTCACATCAAACGGGTTTTCGTAATGGGCATTCGCCTGCGCCTCGGTCATGATCTGGATGCACACGCGCCACTTGGGGAAGTCACCGCGCTCGATTGCACCAAACAGATCGCGCTGGGCGTAGTCAGGATCGGTACCCGCCAAGCGGGCAGCCTCGGCCGGAGCCAGGTTCTTGATGCCTTGCTTGGTCTTGTAGTGCCACTTCACCCAATGACGCTCGCCCTGGGCATTGATCAGACTGTAAGTGTGGCTGCCGAAACCGTGCATGTGACGGTAGCCGTCTGGAATCCCGCGGTCCGAAAACAGGATGGTGACCTGGTGCAATGCCTCAGGGGAGTGCGACCAGAAATCCCACATCATCTGCGCGCTTTTCAGGTTGCTTTGGGGCAAACGCTTCTGGGTGTGGATAAAATCCGGGAACTTCAGCGGATCACGGATAAAAAACACAGGGGTGTTGTTACCGACGATGTCCCAGTTGCCTTCCTCGGTGTAGAACTTCAAGGCGAAGCCACGTGGATCGCGCTCAGTGTCGGCCGAACCGCGCTCCCCACCTACCGTGGAGAAACGCAGGAACGTAGGCGTCTGCTTGCCAACAGACTCGAACAATTTGGCGCTGGTGTATTGGGTAATGTCTTTTGTCACCGTGAAGGTACCGAAGGCACCCGAACCTTTGGCGTGCACGCGACGCTCAGGGATGTTTTCACGGTTGAAGTGAGCGAGCTTCTCGATCAGGTGAAAATCGTCGAGCAGCAAGGGGCCACGAGGGCCGGCGGAACGTGAGTTCTGATTGTCCGCAACGGGCGCGCCGCTGGCGGTGGTAAGGACTTTATTCTGGCTCATGCGCATCTTCCTCAGGTCGGGCTTGAAACTGCCGGCTAATCGGCTTGGAGGGAGTATTGACCATTCACATGACACCTACAAATTCATTAAATTGTAGGCTTCAATAGAAAATAACTACCAACATGCCCGATGCTCATAGTGAAGCGTGTCGCCTGAAGATTCTTGTACGCAACGCGCTTTTGTTACGCGCACAAAAAACCGGGCACTAGGCCCGGTTCTTCGTTGCAGCTTGTCGTATTACTCGGCGCTTACAGCTTCGCCAGCAGTAGCACGATCAACCAACTCGACGTACGCCATAGGCGCGTTGTCGCCAGCGCGGAAACCGCACTTGAGGATGCGCAGGTAGCCGCCCTCACGGGTAGCGTAACGCTTGCCCAGGTCGTTGAAGAGCTTACCAACGATAGCTTTCGAACGAGTACGGTCGAAAGCCAGACGGCGGTTAGCCAGGCTGTCTGTCTTGGCCAAAGTGATCAGCGGCTCAGCAACGCGACGCAGTTCTTTAGCTTTCGGCAGTGTAGTTTTGATCAGCTCGTGCTCGAACAGCGACACCGCCATGTTTTGGAACATGGCCTTGCGGTGCGAGCTGGTACGGCTCAGGTGACGACCACTTTTACGATGACGCATGGTTCATTCCTTACCAAACTCACGTTCGGTGATTACGACGATCAGGCAGTCGCCTTGTCGTCCTTCTTAAGACTTGCAGGCGGCCAGTTGTCGAGGCGCATGCCGAGGGACAGACCGCGGGAGGCCAGAACGTCCTTGATTTCAGTCAAGGATTTCTTGCCCAGGTTCGGAGTCTTCAACAGTTCTACTTCGGTGCGCTGGATCAGGTCACCGATGTAGTAAATGTTTTCCGCCTTAAGGCAGTTAGCCGAACGTACAGTCAGTTCCAGATCGTCAACCGGGCGAAGCAGGATCGGATCGATCTCGTCTTCCTGCTCGATTACCACTGGTTCGCTGTCACCTTTGAGGTCGACGAACGCAGCCAACTGCTGTTGCAGAATGGTTGCAGCGCGGCGGATAGCCTCTTCAGGATCCAGGGTACCGTTGGTTTCCAGATCAATAACCAGCTTGTCCAGGTTAGTACGCTGCTCGACACGGGCGTTTTCCACCACGTATGCGATACGGCGAACCGGGCTGAACGAAGAGTCAAGCTGCAAGCGACCAATGCTGCGGCTTTCGTCTTCATCGCTCTGACGCGAGTCGGCCGGTTCATAACCACGACCACGAGCTACAGTGAGCTTCATGTTCAGGGCGCCGTTAGACGCCAGGTTAGCGATTACGTGATCGGGGTTAACGATCTCGACATCATGATCCAGCTGAATATCGGCAGCGGTAACCACCCCCGAACCCTTCTTCGACAAGGTCAGCGTAACTTCGTCACGGCCGTGCAGCTTGATAGCCAGACCTTTAAGGTTCAACAGGATTTCAATTACGTCTTCCTGTACACCTTCGATGGCGCTGTACTCGTGGAGCACACCGTCAATCTCGGCCTCGACTACTGCACAGCCGGGCATTGAGGACAACAGGATGCGGCGCAGCGCGTTGCCCAGGGTGTGGCCAAAACCACGCTCGAGAGGCTCGAGAGTAATTTTGGCGCGGGTTGGACTGACAACCTGCACATCAATGTGGCGGGGTGTCAGGAACTCATTTACCGAAATCTGCATGGATGCACCTATTTTCTAGCCCTTACTTGGAGTAGAGCTCGACAATCAGGCTTTCGTTGATGTCGGCGGACAGATCACTGCGAGCAGGAACGTTCTTGAAAACGCCCGACTTCTTCTCAGTGTCTACTTCTACCCATTCTACGCGGCCACGTTGGGCACACAGATCGAGAGCTTGGACAATGCGAAGTTGGTTTTTTGCTTTCTCGCGAACTGCGACCACGTCACCAGCACGAACCTGGTAGGACGGAACGTTTACGGTCTGACCGTTAACGCTGATCGACTTGTGCGATACCAGCTGACGGGATTCGGCACGAGTCGAACCAAAGCCCATACGGTATACAACGTTGTCCAGACGGCATTCGAGCAGTTGCAGCAGGTTTTCACCGGTTGCACCTTTCTTGCCAGCAGCTTCTTTGTAGTAGCCGCTGAACTGACGCTCGAGAACGCCGTAGATACGACGGACCTTCTGCTTTTCACGCAGTTGGGTGCCGTAGTCGGACTGGCGACCGCGGCGTTGGCCGTGGATACCAGGTGCTGCTTCAATGTTGCACTTCGATTCGATCGCGCGCACGCCGCTCTTCAGGAAGAGATCGGTGCCTTCGCGACGAGCGAGTTTGCATTTTGGACCAATGTAACGAGCCATTCTTTACAATCTCCTGGATTACACGCGGCGCTTCTTCGGCGGACGGCACCCGTTGTGCGGGATTGGCGTCACGTCGGTGATGCTGGCGATCTTATAGCCACAGCCGTTCAAAGCACGGACAGCAGACTCACGACCTGGACCTGGACCTTTGACGTTAACGTCGAGGTTTTTCAGGCCATATTCCAGCGCAGCTTGACCAGCACGTTCAGCAGCTACTTGAGCAGCAAACGGGGTGGACTTGCGGGAACCGCGGAAACCCGAACCACCGGAGGTAGCCCAAGAAAGCGCGTTACCTTGACGGTCGGTGATGGTCACGATGGTGTTGTTAAAAGATGCATGGATGTGGGCGATGCCATCAACCACTGTCTTTTTAACTTTTTTACGAGGACGAGCAGCAGGTTTTGCCATGATAATTTTCCTGTCGATTCGCTGGGGCGATTACTTGCGGATCGGCTTACGCGGACCTTTACGGGTACGCGCGTTAGTCTTGGTACGCTGACCGCGTACTGGAAGACCACGACGATGACGCAGACCGCGATAGCAACCGAGGTCCATCAAACGCTTGATTTTCATGTTGATTTCGCGACGCAGGTCACCTTCAGTGGTGAACTTCGCCACTTCGCCACGCAGCTGTTCAATCTGCTCGTCGCTCAGATCCTTGATCTTAGCGGCTGGGTTTACCCCAGCAACCGCGCAAATTTTCTGCGCAGTAGTGCGACCAACACCATAGATGTAGGTCAGCGAGATAACAGTGTGCTTGTTATCTGGAATGTTAACGCCTGCAATACGGGCCATTCAGTGGGACTCCAATTGACAGCTACCTACGCCCCGGAAGCCAAGAAATAGGGCGCGAGATAATATCGCTGTAATAACAAATAATCAACCCGGCAGCGCACTAGCTGCCGGGCTTCAAGCGGATCACACTCAGCCTTGGCGCTGTTTGTGACGCGGTTCCGCGCTGCAAATTACTCGAACAACACCTTCGCGGCGAATAATCTTGCAGTTACGGCACAGCTTTTTCACCGATGCACGAACTTTCATCACCAACTCCTCGAACCTTATGGGGTACTCAGCGCAACATGCCGCTGCCGTAGCCCTTCAGGTTGGCTTTCTTCATCAGGGATTCGTACTGGTGCGAAACGAGGTGCGATTGTACTTGGGACATGAAGTCCATCACAACCACGACCACGATCAGCAACGAGGTCCCGCCAAGGTAGAACGGAACGTTTGCTGCAACCACCAGGAATTGGGGCAACAAGCATACGGCCGTCATATATAGAGCACCGAACAGGGTCAAACGGGTCAGAACGCCATCAATGTAGCGTGCCGACTGCTCACCTGGACGGATGCCCGGAATAAAGGCACCGGACTTCTTCAGGTTTTCCGCTACGTCTTTCGGATTGAACATCAACGCCGTATAGAAGAAGCAGAAGAAAATAATCCCTGCACTAAACAGCAGAATATTCAACGGCTGACCAGGAGCGATCGACTGAGAGAGGTCCTGCAGCCAGCCCATATTTTCAGACTGACCAAACCAGGTACCCAACGAAGCCGGAAACAGCAAGATGCTGCTCGCGAAAATTGCCGGAATAACACCGGCCATATTCACTTTCAGCGGCAAGTGGCTGGTCTGCGCAGCAAAGACCTTACGGCCCTGCTGACGCTTGGCGTAGTGAACAGCAATACGACGCTGGCCACGCTCAATGAACACCACAAAACCGATAATCGCTACTGCCAGCAAACCGATGGCAACCAAGGCGAAGATATTGATATCACCCTGACGCGCAGACTCGAAAGACTGCCCGATTGCTCTCGGAAGACCGGCGACGATACCTGCGAAAATCAACATCGAGATACCGTTGCCAACACCACGCTCAGTAATCTGCTCACCCAGCCACATCATGAACATCGCACCAGCCACAAACGTGGATACCGCGACGAAATGGAAGCCAAAGTCACCAGTGAACGCAACGCCCTGCCCTGCCAGGCCAACGGACATGCCGATAGCTTGAACCAGGGCGAGGACGACAGTGCCGTAGCGGGTGTACTGGCTAATCTTGCGACGGCCAGCTTCACCTTCCTTCTTCAACTGCTCCAGCTGCGGGCTGACGGCTGTCATCAGTTGCATGATGATCGATGCCGAGATATACGGCATGATCCCCAGTGCAAAGATGCTCATCCGCTCCAGCGCGCCGCCGGAAAACATGTTGAACAAGCTAAGAATGGTCCCCTCATTCTGTCGAAACAGGTCTGCGAGTCGGTCCGGGTTGATACCTGGAACCGGGATGTGTGCGCCTATTCGGTAGACGATAATCGCCAGGAACAGAAAACGCAGACGAGCCCAAAGTTCAGACATACCGCCTTTGCCGAGCGCTGAGAGAGCACCTTGCTTAGCCATTTATTCCTCGAACTTGCCGCCAGCTGCTTCGATAGCCGAACGCGCACCTTTGGTGGCGCCGATTCCCTTGCCGATAGTGACAGCGCGAGTCACTTCACCGGACAGCATGATTTTCACACGCTGTACGTTGACGTTGATCACGTTGGCATCTTTCAGGGTCTGCACAGTAACGATGTCGCCTTCCACTTTAGCCAGCTCGGACAGACGCACTTCTGCGCGATCCATGGCTTTCAAGGACACGAAACCGAACTTAGGCAGGCGACGATGCAGCGGCTGTTGACCGCCTTCAAAGCCTGGAGCAATGGTGCCACCGGAGCGGGAGGTTTGACCCTTGTGGCCACGGCCACCGGTCTTACCCAAACCACTACCGATACCACGGCCCGGACGATGCTTTTCGCGACGGGAACCCGGCGCTGGACTCAGATCATTGAGTTTCATCGATTAACCCTCTACACGCAGCATGTAGTAAGCCTTGTTGATCATCCCGCGATTCTCGGGAGTATCCTGGACTTCTACAGTGTGACCGATGCGACGCAGACCCAAACCTTTAACGCACAATTTGTGGTTAGGGATGCGGCCGGTCATGCTTTTGATCAGCGTTACTTTAACGGTAGCCATGATCAGAAGATCTCCTTGACAGTCAGGCCACGCTTGGCAGCGATGGACTCAGGAGATTGCATAGCCTTCAGACCCTTGAAAGTGGCGTGAACCACGTTTACCGGGTTAGTCGAGCCGTAGCACTTGGCCAGAACGTTCTGAACGCCAGCAACTTCGAGGACAGCACGCATAGCGCCGCCAGCGATGATACCGGTACCTTCAGAAGCAGGCTGCATGTACACCTTCGAAGCGCCGTGAGCGGACTTCATTGCGTACTGCAGAGTGGTGCCGTTCAGATCAACTTGGATCATGTTGCGACGAGCAGCTTCCATTGCCTTCTGGATCGCAGCAGGCACTTCACGTGACTTGCCACGGCCGAAGCCAACACGCCCTTTACCATCACCCACCACGGTCAACGCGGTGAAAGTGAAGATACGGCCGCCTTTAACGGTTTTGGCTACGCGGTTAACTTGAACCAGCTTCTCAATGTAGCCTTCGTCGCGCTTTTGGTCGTTATTTGACATAACTTAGAACTCCAGCCCAGCTTCACGAGCAGCATCAGCCAGCGCTTTCACGCGGCCATGGTACTTGAAGCCAGAGCGGTCGAAAGCCACTTGCGAGACGCCAGCGGCCTTAGCACGCGTAGCGACCAGCTGGCCAACCTTTGTGGCCGCGTCGATGTTGCCAGTGGCACCATCACGCAGTTCTTTATCCAAAGTCGAGGCGCTTGCCAGGACTTTGTTGCCGTCGGCCGAGATGACCTGGGCGTAGATGTGCTGCGACGAGCGGAACACGCAGAGACGCACGACTTCGAGTTCGTGCATTTTCAGGCGTGCTTTGCGAGCGCGACGCAGTCGAGTAACTTTTTTGTCGGTCATTTGCTATGCCCTACTTCTTCTTGGCTTCTTTACGACGGACGACTTCGTCCGCGTAGCGCACACCTTTGCCTTTGTACGGCTCTGGTGGACGGAAGTCGCGGATCTCAGCGGCCACTTGACCTACCAGCTGCTTGTCGATGCCCTTGATCAGGATATCGGTCTGGCTAGGAGTCTCAGCAGTGATGCCCGCTGGCAGTTCGTAATCCACTGGGTGCGAGAAGCCAAGGGCAAGGTTCAAAACCGTGCCTTTTGCTTGCGCTTTGTAACCAACACCGACCAGCTGGAGCTTACGCTCGAAGCCTTGGCTTACGCCTTGGACCATGTTGTTTACCAACGCACGCGTGGTACCGGCCATTGCGCGAGTTTGTTGATCGCCATTGCGAGCAGCGAAACGCAGCTCACCAGCTTCTTCAACGATCTCAACGGACGAATGGATGTTCAGTTCAAGAGTACCCTTGGCACCCTTCACCGAAAGCTGTTGGCCTGCGAATTTGACTTCGACACCGGCTGGCAGCTTAACGGGGTTCTTAGCGACGCGAGACATGCTTATCCCCCCTTAGAACACAGTGCAAAGAACTTCGCCGCCGACACCGGCAGCGCGCGCAGCACGATCCGTCATCACACCTTTGTTGGTGGAGACGATAGACACGCCCAGACCGCCACGAACTTTCGGCAGATCTTCAGCGGACTTGTACTGACGCAGGCCTGGACGGCTAACGCGCTTCACTTCCTCGATGACCGAACGGCCTTCGAAGTACTTCAGCTCGATGGACAGCAGTGGTTTGATTTCGCTGCTGATCTGATAACCCGCAATGTAGCCTTCGTCTTTCAGGACTTTGGCAACAGCTACCTTCAACTTGGAAGATGGCATGCTTACGACGGACTTTTCAGCCATCTGGGCATTACGGATACGAGTTAGCATGTCCGCTAACGGGTCCTGCATACTCATGGGCTAGACGCTCCTAATACAAAAAAATTAGCCTTGCGGCTACATATGTCGCCGAGAATCTCCGAGCACAAAAAACACGGGCTCAGGCGAGCCGCGTATTTTAGACATACTCCAGAAATGAAACAAGCCCCAAAAGGGGCTTGATCCAGATTCAAGGTCACCGGCGGTCAGTATCTTGCGATTCCGACCACCTGGACGTTGAAAGTACTTACCAGCTGGCTTTAACCAGACCTGGTACGTCACCACGCATTGCCGCTTCACGCAGTTTGTTACGGCCGAGGCCGAACTTGCGGTAAACGCCGTGTGGACGACCGGTCAGGCGGCAGCGGTTACGCATGCGCGAAGCGCTTGCGTCACGTGGCTGCTTCTGCAGAGCAACTGTAGCTTCCCAACGCGCTTCTGGACTTGCGTTCAGATCAACGATGATTGCTTTCAGTGCTGCACGCTTCTTGGCGTACTTGGCAACCGTGAGCTGACGCTTCAGCTCGCGGTTTTTCATGCTCATCTTGGCCATGGTCCTACTCCAATCAGTTGCGGAACGGGAATTTGAACGCACGCAGCAGAGCGCGGCCTTCATCATCGTTCTTGGCAGTGGTGGTCAGGGTGATGTCCAGACCGCGGAGAGCATCGATCTTGTCGTAGTCGATTTCCGGGAAGATGATCTGCTCTTTCACGCCCATGCTGTAGTTACCACGACCATCGAAGGACTTGGCATTCAGGCCGCGGAAGTCGCGGACCCGAGGCAGGGAGATCGACAGCAGACGATCCAGGAATTCGTACATACGCTCACGGCGCAGAGTCACTTTGACGCCGATCGGCCAACCTTCACGGACTTTAAAGCCAGCGATGGATTTCCGAGCGTAAGTCACAACGACTTTTTGACCGGTGATCTTTTCCAGGTCAGCAACAGCGTGCTCGATGACTTTTTTGTCGCCGATCGCTTCGCCCAGACCCATGTTCAGGGTGATTTTGGTGACGCGCGGAACTTCCATCACGTTCCCGAGCTTAAGTTCTTCCTTAAGCTTAGGGGCGATTTCCTTCCGGTAAATCTCTTGTAGTCGTGCCATGGTCTAATCTACCTAGCAGTGTTCAAGCATCAACCGCTTTTTGGGTCGACTTGAAGACACGAATTTTCTTACCGTCTTCTACTTTGAAACCAACGCGGTCAGCCTTGTTGGTTTCGCCGTTGAAGATGGCGACGTTAGAAGCATCCAGCGGAGCTTCTTTCTCGACGATACCGCCCTGCACGCCCGACATCGGGTTAGGTTTGGTATGACGCTTGACCAGGTTCAGACCACCGATAACCAGACGGTTATTAGCGAGAACCTTAAGCACCTTACCGCGCTTACCTTTGTCTTTGCCGGCGATCACGATGATCTCGTCGTCACGACGAATCTTTTGCATGTCGGATCTCCTTACAGCACTTCTGGGGCGAGCGAGACGATCTTCATGAACTTCTCAGTACGAAGTTCACGAGTCACTGGCCCAAAGATACGGGTGCCGATCGGCTCTTGCTTGTTGTTCAGAAGAACAGCAGCGTTGCCATCAAAGCGGATAATGGAGCCATCAGCACGACGTACGCCGTGACGAGTGCGGACTACAACAGCAGTCATCACTTGGCCTTTTTTCACCTTACCGCGAGGAATTGCTTCCTTCACGGTAACTTTGATGATGTCACCGATACCAGCGTAACGACGATGGGAGCCACCCAGCACCTTGATGCACATAACACGGCGAGCGCCGCTGTTATCGGCCACATCGAGCATGGATTGAGTCTGAATCATATAATTTCTCCGACCCCTAGTCCTTAGACTTCCACAGCGCGTTCGAGAACATCAACCAGTGCCCAAGACTTGGTCTTGGCCATCGGACGAGTTTCACGAATAGTGACTTTGTCGCCGATGTGGCACTGATTGGTTTCGTCGTGCGCGTGCAGCTTAGTCGAACGCTTAACATATTTACCGTAGATCGGGTGCTTAACGCGACGCTCGATCAAAACGGTGATGGTTTTGTCCATCTTGTCGCTGACAACACGGCCAGTCAGCGTACGGACAGTCTTTTCGGCTTCAGCCATGATCACTTACCTGCCTGCTGGTTGAGCACAGTCTTCACGCGAGCGATGTCACGCTTAACTTGCGAGAGCAGATGAGACTGCCCCAACTGGCCAGTTGCTTTCTGCATACGCAGATTGAACTGGTCGCGCAGCAGGCCGAGCAGTTGCTCGTTCAGCTGCTGTGCGGATTTTTCACGAAGTTCATTCGCTTTCATCACATCACCGTCCGTTTAACAAAGGAGGTGGCGAGCGGCAGCTTTGCAGCAGCCAGGGCGAAAGCCTCACGCGCCAGCTCTTCAGAAACACCCTCGATTTCATACAGGACTTTGCCTGGCTGAATCTGGGCTACCCAGTATTCCACGTTACCCTTACCTTTACCCATCCGAACCTCGAGAGGCTTTTTGGAGATCGGCTTGTCCGGGAATACACGGATCCAGATCTTGCCGCCACGTTTTACGTGACGGGTCAGAGCACGACGCGCTGACTCGATCTGACGAGCGGTGAGACGACCACGAGCTACAGACTTCAGCGCGAACTCGCCGAAGCTGACTTTGCTACCGCGCTGAGCCAGACCACGGTTGTGGCCTGTCATCTGCTTGCGGAACTTCGTACGCTTAGGTTGCAACATTTGGCGTACCCCTTACTTAGCAGCTTTTTTACGAGGCGCTGGTGCTTGTGGTTTCAGTTCTTCTTGGCGACCACCAATTACTTCGCCTTTGAAGATCCAAACCTTTACACCGATCACACCGTAAGTGGTGTGAGCTTCGTAGTTGGCATAGTCGATGTCGGCACGCAGGGTGTGCAGTGGCACACGACCTTCGCGATACCATTCAGTACGTGCGATTTCAGCACCGCCGAGACGACCGCTCACTTGGATTTTGATGCCTTTGGCACCAATGCGCATGGCGTTCTGTACGGCGCGCTTCATAGCGCGACGGAACATTACGCGACGCTCCAGCTGCTGAGCTACGCTCTGCGCAACCAGCATACCGTCGAGCTCCGGCTTGCGGATCTCTTCGATATTGATGTGCACAGGCACACCCATTTGCTTGGTCAGGTCCTGACGCAGTTTCTCAACATCTTCACCTTTCTTCCCGATAACGATACCTGGACGAGCGGTGTGGATGGTGATACGTGCAGTTTGCGCCGGACGATGGATATCGATACGGCTTACGGACGCGCTTTTTAGTTTGTCTTGGAGATACTCACGCACCTTCAGATCAGCGAACAAGTAGTCCGCATAAGTCCGACCGTCTGCGTACCAGACGGAGGTGTGCTCCTTGACGATTCCCAGGCGAATGCCAATGGGATGTACTTTCTGACCCATCTCTTCGACTCCGTTACTTGTCAGCAACCTTGACAGTGATATGGCAAGACCGCTTGACGATGCGATCAGCACGGCCTTTGGCACGTGGCATGATGCGCTTCAGCGAACGCCCTTCGTTGACGAAAACGGTGCTGACCTTCAGGTCATCAACGTCTGCGCCTTCGTTATGCTCGGCGTTGGCTACGGCCGACTCCAGCACTTTCTTCATGATCTCGGCGGCTTTCTTACTGCTGAAAGCCAACAGGTTGAGCGCTTCGCCCACCTTCTTCCCGCGGATCTGGTCGGCGACCAAGCGGGCTTTCTGGGCGGAGATTCGAGCGCCCGACAACTTAGCGGCTACTTCCATTTCCTAACCCCTTAACGCTTGGCTTTCTTGTCTGCCACGTGCCCACGATAAGTGCGGGTACCGGCAAACTCGCCCAGTTTGTGGCCGACCATGTCTTCGTTAACGAGAACTGGGACGTGTTGACGACCGTTGTGTACTGCGATGGTCAGACCGACCATTTGTGGCAGGATCATCGAACGACGCGACCAGGTCTTAACTGGTTTGCGATCGTTCTTTTCCGCCGCCACTTCGATCTTCTTCAGTAGGTGAAGATCAATAAAAGGACCTTTTTTCAGAGAACGTGGCACTGTCGTATCCCTCTATTTACTTGCGACGACGGACGATCATTTTGTCGGTACGCTTATTACCACGAGTCTTCGCGCCCTTAGTCGGGAAGCCCCATGGCGATACCGGATGACGACCACCAGAGGTACGACCTTCACCACCACCGTGTGGGTGGTCAACCGGGTTCATGGCAACACCACGAACGGTTGGGCGAACGCCACGCCAGCGTTTGGCACCAGCTTTACCCAACGAACGCAGGCTGTGCTCGGAGTTCGAGACTTCGCCCAGGGTCGCACGGCATTCAGCCAGTACTTTACGCATCTCACCAGAACGCAGACGCAGGGTCACGTAGACACCTTCACGAGCGATCAACTGAGCCGAAGCACCAGCGGAACGAGCGATCTGTGCGCCTTTACCTGGCTTCAATTCGATGCCGTGTACGGTGCTACCAACTGGAATGTTACGCAGTTGCAGAGCGTTGCCCGGCTTGATCGGTGCCAGAGCACCTGCGATCAGCTGGTCGCCAGCACTCACGCCTTTAGGGGCGATGATGTAGCGACGCTCGCCATCTGCGTACAGCAGCAGAGCGATGTGAGCAGTACGGTTTGGATCGTATTCGATACGCTCGACAGTGGCAGCGATGCCATCTTTGTCGTTGCGACGGAAGTCGACCAGACGATAATGCTGCTTATGGCCACCACCGATGTGACGAGTGGTAATACGACCATTGTTGTTACGACCACCAGACTTCGATTTTTTCTCGAGCAGCGGTGCGTGAGGAGCGCCTTTATGCAGCTCCTGGTTGACCACCTTGACCACAAAACGGCGGCCAGGGGAAGTCGGTTTGCATTTAACGATTGCCATGATGCACCCCTTCCTTACTCAGCACTGCTGCTGAAATCGAGATCTTGGCCTGGCTGAAGGGAGATAACCGCCTTCTTCCAGTCATTACGCTTGCCCAGACCGCGAGCAGTGCGCTTGCTCTTACCCAGAACATTCAGGGTAGTAACACGCTCTACTTTCACGCTGAACAGGCTTTCGACGGCCTTCTTGATTTCCAGCTTGGTTGCGTCAGTTGCAACCTTGAAAACGAACTGGCCTTTCTTGTCAGCCAGAACCGTAGCCTTTTCGGAAACGTGCGGGCCAAGCAGAACTTTAAATACGCGTTCCTGGTTCATCCCAGCAGCTCCTCGAATTTCTTCACGGCCGACACGGTGATCAACACCTTGTCGTATGCGATCAGACTAACTGGATCGGAACCTTGCACGTCACGTACATCAACGTGTGGCAGGTTACGAGCAGCCAGGTACAGGTTCTGATCAACAGCTTCGGACACGATCAAAACGTCGGTCAGGCTCATGTTGTTCAGTTTGCCCAGCAGATCTTTGGTTTTTGGACTTTCAACAGCGAAGTCCTGAACCACGACCAGACGATCAGTACGCACGAGTTCAGCAAGGATGGAGCGCAGTGCTGCGCGGTACATCTTCTTGTTGAGCTTCTGAGAGTGATCCTGTGGACGAGCTGCGAAAGTGGTACCGCCGCCACGCCAGATTGGGCTACGGATAGTACCGGCACGAGCACGGCCAGTGCCTTTCTGACGCCAAGGGCGCTTACCGCCACCACGTACGTCGGAACGGGTCTTTTGCTGCTTGCTACCTTGACGGCCGCCGGCCATGTAGGCCACGACTGCTTGGTGAACGAGCGTCTCGTTGAATTCGCCGCCAAATGTCAGTTCGGAAACTTCGATCGCTTGAGCGTCATTTACATTTAATTGCATGTCAGCTTCCCCTTAACCGCGAGCCTTGGCCGCTGGACGTACAACCAGGTTGCCGCCAGTAGCGCCAGGAACAGCACCCTTGACCAACAACAGATTGCGTTCAGCGTCGACGCGCACTACTTCGAGGGACTGCACGGTCACGCGCTCAGCGCCCATATGACCGGACATTTTTTTGCCCTTGAATACACGACCAGGAGTCTGGCACTGGCCAATAGAGCCCGGGACGCGGTGGGAAACGGAGTTACCGTGAGTGTTGTCTTGACCACGGAAATTCCAACGCTTGATCGTACCCTGGAAGCCTTTACCCTTGGACTGACCGGTTACATCAACCAGTTGACCAGCGGCGAAGATTTCAGCGTTGATCAGATCGCCAGCCTGGTAGTCGCCGTCTTCAAGACGGAACTCCATAACAGTACGACCAGCTGCAACGTTTGCTTTAGCGAAGTGACCTGCTTGAGCAGCAGTCACGCGCGAAGCGCGACGCTCGCCGACAGTGACTTGCACTGCACGATAGCCATCGGTTTCTTCAGTTTTGAACTGGGTGACGCGATTCGGTTCGATCTCAATGACCGTGACCGGAATGGAGACACCTTCTTCGGTGAAAATACGGGTCATACCGCATTTACGACCGACTACACCAATAGTCATGTTGTAAACCTCATGAGTGTACGGGGCTTTCACCCGCTATGGCCGCCCATTTCAGAGCGTTACACGACTAAGACCCAAGTCTTAGCCGAGGCTGATCTGTACTTCCACACCGGCCGCCAGATCGAGCTTCATAAGTGCATCAACGGTTTTATCCGTTGGCTGGACGATGTCCAGTACGCGCTTATGAGTACGGATCTCGTACTGGTCACGCGCGTCTTTGTTGACGTGCGGGGAGACCAGAACGGTGAACCGCTCTTTACGGGTAGGCAGTGGAATTGGACCACGCACTTGAGCACCAGTACGTTTCGCGGTTTCCACGATTTCCTGGGTGGATTGGTCGATCAGGCGATGGTCAAAAGCCTTCAACCTGATACGAATTTGCTGATTTTGCATTGGATTTCAGACTCCGGCTGCTATTCCCACCGGGCGCAATACGCCCGTTAAAAGGAGGCGCAATTCTATAGACGCCCTAGATATGTGTCAACCCAATAAAAAAGGCCCCCGCTAAGCGGGGGCCTTCTCAAAACATCAGAGCTCACTCAAAAGAGAGATTACTCGATGATTTTAGCTACAACGCCAGCACCAACGGTACGGCCGCCTTCACGGATAGCGAAGCGCAGACCGTCTTCCATTGCGATGGTTTTGATCAGGGTAACAGTCATTTGAATGTTATCGCCTGGCATTACCATTTCAACGCCTTCTGGCAATTCGCAGTTACCGGTCACGTCAGTAGTACGGAAGTAGAACTGTGGACGGTAGCCTTTGAAGAACGGAGTATGACGGCCGCCTTCTTCTTTGCTCAGAACGTAAACTTCTGCGGTGAACTTGGTGTGCGGCTTGACCGAACCTGGCTTAACCAGAACCTGGCCACGCTCAACGTCGTCACGCTTGGTACCACGCAGCAGAACGCCGCAGTTCTCGCCAGCACGACCTTCGTCGAGCAGTTTGCGGAACATTTCAACACCGGTGCAGGTGGTAACAGTAGTGTCACGCAGACCAACGATTTCCAGTGGATCCTGAACGCGAACGATACCGCGCTCGATACGACCAGTCACAACAGTACCGCGACCGGAGATCGAGAATACGTCTTCGATTGGCATCAGGAACGGCTTGTCGGTCAGACGAACTGGTTCTGGGATGTAGCTGTCCAGAGTTTCAACCAGTTTACGAACGGCAGTGGTGCCCATTTCGTTTTCGTCGTTGCCTTCCAGAGCCATACGAGCAGAACCGATGATGATCGGAGTGTCGTCGCCTGGGAAGTCGTAAGTGCTCAGCAGATCGCGCACTTCCATCTCAACCAGTTCCAGCAGCTCAGCGTCGTCTACCAGGTCAGCCTTGTTCAGGAAAACCACGATGTACGGAACGCCAACCTGGCGGGACAGCAGGATGTGCTCACGGGTTTGTGGCATCGGACCATCAGCGGCCGAGCAAACCAGGATAGCGCCGTCCATCTGGGCAGCACCAGTGATCATGTTCTTCACGTAGTCAGCGTGACCTGGGCAGTCAACGTGAGCGTAGTGACGAATAGTCGAGTTGTACTCAACGTGCGCGGTGTTGATGGTGATACCACGAGCTTTTTCTTCTGGTGCGCTGTCGATCTTGTCGAAGTCAACACGAGCCGAACCGAAAACTTCGGAGCAGACGCGAGTCAGAGCAGCGGTCAGAGTGGTTTTACCGTGGTCAACGTGGCCGATGGTGCCAACGTTTACGTGCGGTAGGGAACGATCAAATTTTTCTTTAGCCACGACAATTAACTCCTTGCCTAAAGGACTGAATCAGCCTTGTTTTTTGGATACAGTTTCAGCGATGTGCGCCGGAGCTGTGTTGTATTTTTTGAATTCCATAGAGTAGCTTGCGCGACCCTGGGACATGGAACGAACGTCGGTCGCATAACCGAACATCTCGCCCAACGGAACCTCGGCGCGAATCACTTTGCCGGAAACCGTGTCTTCCATACCCAAGATCATGCCGCGACGACGGTTAAGGTCGCCCATGACATCACCCATATAGTCTTCAGGTGTAACAACTTCTACCGCCATGATTGGCTCAAGCAACTCACCACCGCCCTTCTGGGCCAGTTGCTTGGTTGCCATGGAAGCAGCCACCTTAAACGCCATCTCGTTGGAGTCGACGTCGTGGTAAGAACCGTCAAAAACGGTTGCTTTCAGGCCGATCAGCGGATAGCCGGCAACAACACCGTTCTTCATCTGCTCTTCGATACCCTTCTGGATAGCAGGGATGTATTCCTTAGGAACAACACCACCTACTACTTCGTTCACGAATTGCAGACCTTCCTGACCTTCGTCAGCAGGAGCAAAACGGATCCAGCAGTGACCGAACTGACCACGACCGCCGGACTGACGAACGAACTTGCCTTCGATTTCACAGTTCTTCGTGATGCGCTCACGATAGGAAACCTGAGGCTTACCGATGTTGGCTTCGACGTTGAACTCACGGCGCATCCGGTCAACCAGGATGTCCAGGTGCAGCTCGCCCATGCCGGAGATGATCGTTTGACCAGTCTCTTCATCAGTCTTGACGCGGAAAGATGGATCTTCCTGAGCAAGCTTGCCCAGAGCGATACCCATTTTTTCCTGGTCATCCTTGGTCTTAGGCTCTACGGCAACCGAAATAACCGGCTCCGGGAAGTCCATGCGAACCAGGATGATTGGCTTGGCAGCGTCGCACAAAGTCTCACCAGTGGTGACGTCCTTCATGCCGATCAGGGCCGCGATGTCACCAGCGCGTACTTCCTTGATCTCTTCACGGGCGTTTGCGTGCATTTGCACCATACGACCCACGCGCTCTTTCTTGCCTTTAACCGAGTTGATCACGCCGTCGCCGGAGGCCAACACGCCCGAGTAAACGCGGACGAAGGTCAAAGTACCCACAAATGGGTCGGTAGCGATCTTGAACGCCAGAGCCGAGAACGGCTCGTTGTCGTCTGCATGACGCTCCATCTCTTCTTCCTCGTTATCAGGGTTGGAACCCTTGATAGCAGGAATGTCGGTTGGAGCAGGCAGGTAGTCGATAACGGCGTCGAGAACCAGGGGAACACCCTTGTTCTTGAAGGAAGAACCGCAAACAGCCAAGACGATCTCGCCAGCGATGGTACGCTGACGCAGGGCGGCCTTGATTTCCACGTTGGTGAGCTCTTCACCTTCGAGGTACTTGTTCATCAGCTCTTCGCTGGCTTCGGCCGCAGCCTCAACCATGTTGTTGCGCCACTCGTCAGCCAGTTCCTGAAGCTCTTCAGGGATAGGCTTGCGAACAGGAACCATACCTTTGTCAGAATCATTCCAGTAAACAGCTTCCATGTTGATCAGATCGATCTGACCCTGGAAGTTGTCTTCGGAACCGATAGCCAACTGGATTGGCACCGGAGTGTGACCCAGACGCTGCTTGATCTGACCGATCACGCGCAGGAAGTTGGCACCAGCACGGTCCATCTTGTTTACATAAACAAGACGTGGAACGCCGTACTTGTTGGCTTGACGCCATACGGTTTCCGACTGAGGCTCAACACCCGAGGTGCCGCAGAACACAACGACAGCGCCGTCGAGTACGCGCAGGGAACGCTCAACTTCAATGGTGAAGTCTACGTGACCCGGGGTATCGATTACGTTGAAGCGATGCTCGTCTTTGTACTGCTTCTCGGAACCTTTCCAGAAGGCGGTAATAGCAGCAGAAGTAATGGTAATACCACGCTCCTGCTCCTGAACCATCCAGTCTGTGGTCGCGGCGCCGTCATGCACCTCGCCCATTTTGTGACTTTTGCCGGTGTAAAACAGTACGCGCTCGGTGGTGGTGGTTTTACCAGCATCCACGTGAGCGACGATACCGATGTTACGGTAGCGGCTAATCGGAGTAGTACGAGCCATAAAGCCCTCGCAAAATTAGTGAAGCTAAAATTAGAAGCGGTAGTGCGAGAAAGCTTTGTTGGCTTCAGCCATACGGTGCACGTCTTCACGCTTCTTAACAGCAGCACCTTTACCTTCAGCAGCGTCCAACAGTTCGCCGGCCAAACGCAGAGCCATAGACTTCTCGCCGCGCTTACGGGCGAAGTCTACCAACCAGCGCATTGCCAGAGCGTTACGACGGGACGGGCGAACTTCAACCGGAACCTGGTAAGTAGCACCGCCTACACGGCGCGACTTCACTTCGACCAGCGGAGCGATGGCGTCGAGAGCTTTCTCGAAGATTTCCAGGGGGTCGCTGTTCTTGCGCTCTTTAACCTTTTCCAGCGCGCCATAAACGATACGCTCGGCAACGGCTTTCTTGCCGCTTTCCATTACGTGGTTCATGAACTTGGCCAGAATTTGGCTTCCGTATTTTGGATCGTCAAGCACTTCGCGCTTGGCTGCTACGCGTCTTCTTGGCATGGATAAGCCCTCAAACGGTCTTCAGGTTCGCTCGGAATCGGTGCCCTTTCGGGACGCCTCCGACCTTACTCTTATCGACTCAGAAAATAAGATGATTCAGGTTTACAAAAAGCCGCTACTACTTAGGCTTCTTGGTACCGTACTTCGAACGACCCTGGTTACGACCTTTAACGCCGGAAGTATCCAAGGAACCGCGTACGGTGTGATAACGAACACCTGGCAAGTCTTTTACACGACCGCCGCGGATCAGTACCACGCTGTGCTCTTGCAGGTTGTGGCCTTCACCGCCGATGTACGAGGAAACCTCGAAACCGTTGGTCAGACGCACACGGCATACTTTACGCAGTGCCGAGTTAGGTTTTTTCGGCGTGGTGGTATACACACGGGTGCATACGCCACGACGTTGCGGGCAGTTCTGCAGCGCAGGTACGTCGGATTTCTCGACGATACGCTTACGCGGCTGACGTACCAGCTGGTTGATAGTTGCCATCTACTAGCTCCACTGTTGTCTTGCGACGCTATTGTCTTGCAAGAAAAGCAAAATGGCAGGAACGAATTCCCGCCAAATTTAGGGGTACAAGAGTCTAAAGAGGATCTTGCCCCCAGTCAAGGCAAGGCCCCGACCTCCCCTCGCGTCGAACCGGGGCAAAAATGCCTCGATCCGACGAATGGGAGTGCCAGGGCCCAGACTCATCTATCGCGGAACTCAGTTACCGCTTGAGTTCAGCGCTTCGGTCAGTGCAGCTTCCACTTCACTGGCGCTTACGCGCAGCGGCTTGTCAGCATCACGGCGACGCTTACGTTCGCTGTGGTAAGCCAAGCCGGTACCCGCCGGGATCAGACGACCCACGACTACGTTTTCTTTCAGGCCGCGCAGGTAATCGCGCTTGCCGGTTACCGCTGCTTCGGTCAGTACGCGAGTGGTCTCCTGGAAGGAGGCCGCCGAGATGAACGACTCAGTGGACAACGACGCCTTGGTGATACCCAGCAACACGCGAGTGAACTTGGAGACAAATTTCTCTTCGTTCGCCAGGCGCTCGTTTTCTACCAGTACGTGAGTCAGTTCCATCTGGTCACCCTTGATGAAACTGGAATCGCCGGATTCAGCGATTTCAACTTTACGCAGCATCTGACGCAGGATGGTCTCGATGTGCTTGTCGTTGATCTTCACGCCTTGCAGACGGTAAACGTCCTGGATTTCGTTAACGATGTACTTGGCCAGCGCACTCACACCCAGCAGACGCAGGATGTCGTGTGGATCGCTCGGGCCGTCGGAGATAACTTCGCCGCGGTTTACCTGCTCGCCTTCGAACACGTTCAGGTGACGCCACTTCGGAATCAGCTCTTCATACGGATCGCTACCGTCGTTCGGAGTAATGACCAGACGGCGCTTGCCCTTGGTCTCTTTACCGAACGCGATGGTGCCGCTGACTTCAGCCAGAATCGACGCTTCTTTCGGACGACGAGCTTCGAACAAGTCGGCAACACGCGGCAGACCACCGGTGATGTCACGGGTCTTCGAAGTTTCTTGCGGAATACGCGCGATAACATCACCGATCGCGATCTTCGCACCATCCGCTACACCGACCAGGGCGTTGGCTGGCAGGAAGTACTGAGCGATTACGTCAGTGCCTGGCAGCAACAGGTCCTTGCCGTTGTCGTCGACCATCTTCACGGCAGGACGGATGTCTTTGCCGGCAGCTGGACGATCTTTGGCGTCGAGTACTTCAATGTTGGTCATACCGGTCAATTCGTCAGTCTGACGCTTGATCGTGATGCCTTCTTCCATGCCCACGTAGGTCACGGTACCTTTCATTTCGGTAACGATTGGGTGAGTGTGCGGATCCCACTTGGCCACGATTGCGCCAGCGTCGACCTTGTCACCTTCTTTAACCGAAATCACAGCACCGTACGGCAGCTTGTAACGCTCGCGCTCACGACCGTAGTCATCAGCGATTGCCAGCTCACCGGAACGGGACACAGCAACCAGGTGGCCATCCACTCGCTCAACGTGCTTGAGGTTGTGCAGACGGACGGTACCGCCATTCTTAACCTGAACACTGTCGGCTGCGGAGGTCCGGCTTGCCGCACCACCGATGTGGAACGTACGCATGGTCAGCTGGGTACCCGGCTCACCGATGGACTGGGCAGCGATAACGCCGACCGCTTCACCGATGTTCACCTGGTGACCACGAGCCAAGTCACGGCCGTAGCACTTGGCGCAGATGCCGTAGCGGGTTTCGCAGCTGATCGGCGAGCGAACGATCACTTCGTCGATGCTGTTGAGTTCGATGAACTCGACCCACTTCTCATCCACCAGGGTACCGGCAGGAACGATAACTTCCTCGGTGCCTGGCTTGAATACGTCACGGGCAATAACACGACCCAATACGCGCTCACCCAGCGGCTCTACAACGTCACCGCCTTCAATGTGCGGAGTCATCAGCAGGCCGTGCTCGGTGCCGCAATCGATCTCGGTTACAACCAGATCTTGTGCAACGTCTACCAGACGACGAGTCAGGTAACCGGAGTTAGCGGTTTTCAACGCGGTATCCGCAAGACCCTTACGAGCACCGTGAGTGGAGATGAAGTACTGAAGTACGCTCAAACCTTCACGGAAGTTCGCAGTAATCGGCGTTTCGATGATGGAACCGTCCGGCTTGGCCATCAGGCCACGCATACCGGCGAGCTGACGGATCTGCGCAGCAGAACCCCGTGCGCCCGAGTCGGCCATCATGTACATCGAGTTGAAGGACTCTTGGTCAACTTCGTCGCCGTGACGGTCGATGACTTTCTCTTTCGAGAGGTTGGCCATCATCGCCTTGGAAACTTCGTCGTTCGCCTTGGACCAAAGGTCGATCACCTTGTTGTACTTCTCGCCCTGAGTTACCAGGCCGGAGGCGTACTGGCTCTCGATCTCTTTCACTTCGTCAGTAGCAGCACTGATGATGCGAGCTTTTTCATCCGGGATAACGAAGTCGTTAACACCGATGGAAACGCCGGAGATAGTCGAGTAAGCGAAACCTGTGTACATCAACTGGTCAGCGAAGATAACGGTCTCTTTCAAACCAACCACGCGGTAGCACTGGTTGATCAGCTTGGAGATCGCCTTTTTCTTCATCGGCAGGTTGACGACGTCGTACGACAGACCTTTTGGCACAACCTGATACAACAGCGCACGGCCGACAGTGGTGTCGACGATACGGGTGTTGCTCACGCTGCCGCCGTCACGGTCGTTGACGGTTTCGTTGATCCGCACCTTGACCTTGGCGTGCAGTGCGGCTTCGCCAGCACGGAACACACGGTCAACTTCTTGCAGGTCAGCGAACACACGACCCTCGCCTTTGGCGTTGATCGCTTCACGAGTCATGTAGTACAGACCCAATACAACGTCCTGCGACGGAACGATGATTGGCTCACCGTTAGCTGGCGACAGAATGTTGTTGGTCGACATCATCAACGCACGCGCTTCCAACTGGGCTTCCAGTGTCAGCGGTACGTGCACGGCCATTTGGTCGCCGTCGAAGTCGGCGTTGTACGCAGCACAGACCAGAGGGTGCAGCTGGATAGCCTTACCTTCGATCAGTACAGGTTCAAACGCCTGGATACCCAGACGGTGAAGGGTCGGTGCACGGTTGAGGAGAACCGGGTGTTCGCGGATCACTTCAGCGAGAACGTCCCAAACCTCTGGCAGTTCGCGCTCGACCATTTTCTTGGCCGCTTTGATGGTGGTCGCAAGACCGCGCATTTCCAGCTTGCCGAAGATGAACGGCTTGAACAGCTCGAGTGCCATCTTCTTAGGCAGACCGCACTGGTGCAGACGCAGGGTCGGGCCTACGGTAATTACCGAACGACCGGAGTAGTCAACACGCTTACCGAGCAAGTTCTGACGGAAACGACCCTGCTTACCCTTGATCATGTCAGCCAAGGATTTCAGAGGACGCTTGTTCGAACCGGTGATAGCGCGGCCACGACGACCGTTGTCGAGCAGGGCATCGACCGCTTCTTGCAACATACGCTTTTCGTTGCGCACGATGATGTCCGGAGCGGACAGATCAAGCAGGCGCTTCAAGCGGTTGTTACGGTTGATCACGCGGCGGTACAGGTCGTTGAGGTCGGACGTCGCGAAACGACCACCGTCCAACGGCACCAGCGGACGCAGGTCTGGCGGCAGAACCGGCAGAACGGTCAGCACCATCCACTCTGGCAAGTTGCCGGAACCCTGGAAGGCTTCCATCAACTTCAGACGCTTGGACAGTTTCTTGATCTTGGTTTCGGAGTTGGTTTGCGGAATCTCTTCGCGCAGACGACCAATCTCGTGCTCCAGGTCGATAGCGTGCAGCAGTTCGCGGACAGCTTCGGCACCCATGCGGGCATCGAAATCGTCGCCGAACTCTTCCAGCGCTTCGAAGTACTGCTCGTCGTTCAGCAGCTGACCTTTTTCAAGGGTGGTCATGCCTGGGTCGATAACGACATAGCTCTCGAAGTAGAGAACACGTTCGATATCACGCAGGGTCATGTCCATCAGCAAGCCGATACGGGACGGCAGCGATTTCAGGAACCAGATGTGGGCAACCGGCGAAGCCAGTTCGATGTGCGCCATGCGCTCACGACGAACTTTGGCCAGTGCGACTTCAACGCCACACTTCTCGCAGATCACACCACGGTGCTTCAAGCGCTTGTACTTACCGCACAGGCACTCGTAATCCTTTACCGGGCCAAAGATCTTGGCGCAGAACAGGCCGTCACGCTCAGGTTTGAACGTACGGTAGTTGATGGTTTCCGGCTTTTTAACTTCACCGAACGACCACGAACGGATCATCTCAGGCGATGCCAACCCAATACGGATGGCGTCGAACTCTTCGACTTGACCCTGGTTTTTCAGCAAATTCAGTAGGTCTTTCAAGGCCTTTCCTCCTGGCGGAGCAGAGAGCGGGCTAAACAGCCCCGCTCTCGATTCGCGTCACGTGTTATTCGGTTTCCAGATCGATATCGATGCCGAGGGAACGAATTTCTTTGATCAACACGTTGAAGGACTCGGGCATGCCCGGCTCCATACGGTGATCGCCGTCCACGATGTTTTTGTACATCTTGGTACGACCGTTCACATCGTCCGACTTCACTGTGAGCATTTCTTGCAGAGTGTATGCAGCACCGTATGCTTCCAGTGCCCAGACCTCCATCTCCCCGAAACGCTGACCACCGAACTGAGCCTTACCACCCAGCGGCTGCTGGGTAACCAGGCTGTACGAACCGGTAGAACGAGCGTGCATCTTGTCGTCTACCAAGTGGTTCAGCTTCAGCATGTACATGTAGCCAACAGTAACCGGGCGCTCGAACTTGTTGCCGGTACGGCCGTCGAACAGCTGCATCTGGCCGCTTTCTGGCAGGTCTGCCAGTTTCAGCATGGCCTTGATTTCGCTTTCCTTGGCACCATCGAACACCGGGGTAGCCATTGGAACGCCGCCGCGCAGGTTCTTCGCCAGATCCAGGATTTCCTGGTCGGAGAAGGTGTCCAGCTCTTCGTTGCGACCGCCGATCTCGTTGTAGATCTCGTGCAGGAACTTACGCAGGTCTGCGACTTTGCGCTGCTCTTCGATCATGCGGTTGATCTTCTCGCCCAGACCTTTGGCCGCGAGGCCCAGGTGGGTTTCAAGGATCTGACCAACGTTCATACGCGAAGGTACGCCCAACGGGTTGAGGACGACGTCGACCGGGGTGCCATTGGCATCGTGCGGCATGTCTTCAACCGGCATGATCACAGAGACCACACCTTTGTTACCGTGACGACCGGCCATCTTGTCGCCCGGTTGGATGCGGCGACGGATTGCCAGGTAAACCTTGACGATTTTCAGCACGCCTGGAGCCAGGTCATCGCCCTGCTGCAGTTTGCGCTTCTTGTCTTCGAACTTGTCGTCCAGCAGACGGCGACGATCAACGATATAGGCCTGGGCCTTCTCGAGCTGCTCGTTCAGAGCATCTTCAGCCATGCGCAGTTTGAACCACTGGCCGTGCTCAAGACCGTCGAGGATTTCGTCGGTGATGTCCTGACCTTTCTTCAGGCCTGCGCCGCCTTCAGCCTTGTGGCCTACCAGAGCGGAACGCAGACGTTCGAAGGTCGCGCCTTCAACGATACGGAACTCTTCGTTCAGGTCCTTGCGGATCTCGTCGAGCTGGGTCTTCTCGATGGACAGTGCACGAGCATCACGCTCAACGCCGTCACGGGTGAAGACCTGTACGTCGATGACCGTACCCTTGGTACCGGTAGGTACACGCAGGGAGGTGTCTTTAACGTCGCTGGCTTTTTCACCGAAGATGGCACGCAGCAGCTTCTCTTCCGGCGTCAGTTGGGTCTCGCCTTTCGGAGTGACTTTACCGACCAGGATGTCGCCAGCGCCAACTTCAGCACCTACATAAACGATACCGGCTTCGTCCAGCTTGTTCAGTGCAGCTTCACCCACGTTCGGGATGTCTGCAGTGATTTCCTCAGGCCCAAGCTTGGTATCACGCGCCACACAGGTCAGTTCCTGGATGTGGATCGTGGTGAAGCGGTCTTCTTGAACCACACGCTCGGACAGGCAGATGGAGTCTTCGAAGTTGAAGCCGTTCCATGCCATGAACGCGATGCGCATGTTCTGACCCAGAGCCAGTTCACCCATGTCGGTGGACGGGCCGTCGGCCATGATGTCGCTACGCTGAACGCGATCACCCTTGCTCACCAGCGGACGCTGGTTGATGCAGGTGTTCTGGTTCGAGCGGGTGTATTTGGTCAGGTTGTAGATGTCGACACCGGCTTCGCCAGTTTCTACTTCGTCATCGGCAACACGAACCACGATACGGCTGGCATCAACGGAGTCGATCACGCCGCCACGACGAGCCACGACGCAAACGCCGGAGTCACGTGCTACGTTGCGTTCCATGCCGGTACCTACCAGCGGCTTGTCAGCACGCAGGGTCGGTACAGCTTGACGCTGCATGTTGGAACCCATCAACGCACGGTTGGCGTCATCGTGTTCCAGGAACGGGATCAGCGACGCTGCAACCGAAACTACCTGCTTCGGAGAAACGTCCATCAAGGTGACGTCTTCCGGCGCCTTGACGGTGAACTCGTTCAAGTGACGAACAGCTACCAGCTCGTCGACCAGGACTTTCTTGTCGTTCATCGTGGCCGAAGCCTGAGCGATCACGTGATCAGCTTCTTCGATGGCGGACAGGAATACGATCTCGTCGGTGACCAGGGCGTCTTTCACCACACGGTATGGGCTTTCGAGGAAGCCGTACTGGTTGGTGCGCGCATAGGCAGCCAGAGAGTTGATCAGACCGATGTTCGGACCTTCCGGCGTTTCGATCGGGCATACACGACCGTAATGCGTCGGGTGTACGTCACGGACTTCAAAGCCAGCACGCTCACGGGTCAGACCGCCCGGGCCCAGTGCAGAAACACGGCGCTTGTGGGTGATCTCGGAGAGCGGGTTGTTCTGGTCCATGAACTGCGAAAGCTGGCTGGAACCGAAGAACTCTTTCACCGCCGCAGCCACTGGCTTGGCGTTGATCAGGTCTTGCGGCATCAGGCCTTCGCTTTCAGCCATCGACAGACGCTCTTTGACCGCACGCTCAACACGTACCAGGCCAACGCGGAACTGGTTCTCGGCCATTTCGCCTACGCAGCGAACACGACGGTTACCCAGGTGGTCGATGTCATCGACGATGCCTTTGCCGTTACGGATGTCGACCAGAGTCTTCAATACCGCGACGATGTCTTCCTTGCACAGCACGCCCGAACCTTCGATCTCGGTACGACCGATACGACGGTTGAACTTCATCCGGCCGACCGCAGACAGGTCATAACGCTCAGGGCTGAAGAACAGGTTGTTGAACAGGGTTTCGGCAGCGTCTTTGGTTGGTGGCTCACCAGGACGCATCATGCGATAGATCTCGACCAGCGCTTCCAATTGGTTGCTGGTGGAGTCGATCTTCAGTGTGTCGGAGATGAACGGACCGCAGTCGATATCGTTGGTGTACAGGGTCTCGATACGAACAACCTGGGCCTTGGCGATTTTGGCCAGGATCTCGGTGTTCAGCTCGGTGTTGCACTCAGCCAGGATTTCGCCTGTAGCCGGGTGAACGATGACCTTGGCGGTAGTGCGACCCAGAACGTAGTCCAGAGGCACTTCCAGCTCTTTGATACCGGCTTTTTCGATCTGGTTGATGTGGCGCGCAGTGATACGACGGCCAGCCTCAACGATGACCTTGCCTTTTTCATCCTGGATGTCCAGGACAGCAATTTCACCACGCAGACGCGAAGCGATCAGCTCCAGCTTGAGAGTTTCATCCTTCAGGCTGAATACGTTGGTGGTATAGAAAGCGTCCAGCACTTGCTCAGTGGTATAGCCGAGCGCGCGCAGCAGTACCGAGGCCGGCAGCTTGCGACGACGGTCGATACGCACGAACACGCAGTCTTTCGGGTCGAACTCGAAGTCCAACCACGAACCGCGGTACGGAATGATCCGCGCGGAGTACAGGAGTTTGCCGGAGCTGTGCGTCTTGCCGCGGTCGTGGTCGAAGAACACGCCCGGGGAACGGTGCAGTTGGGAAACGATTACACGCTCGGTACCGTTGATTACGAAGGTACCGTTCTCAGTCATCAATGGGATTTCGCCCATGTAGACTTCTTGCTCTTTGATGTCCTTGATCGCTTTGTTCGACGATTCTTTGTCGAAAATGATCAAACGGACTTTTACCCGCAAAGGTACGGCGTACGTAACGCCACGCAACACGCATTCTTTGACATCAAATGCCGGTTCGCCCAGGCGATAACCGACGTACTCCAGCGCAGCATTGCCGGAGTAGCTGATGATCGGGAAAACGGATTTGAAGGCCGCATGCAGGCCCACGTCGCGGAACTGATCTTTGGTCGCTCCCGCCTGCAAGAATTCACGATACGAATCCAGCTGGATAGCCAGAAGGTACGGGACATCCATGACGTCCGGCAACTTGCTAAAGTCCTTGCGGATACGTTTTTTCTCAGTATATGAGTAAGCCATCAGCGTTCCCCAGCTTGGTCACCTGCTTGTTTGGCCCCTCCGACGGGAGCAGCCAGAAAATCTTGCAAACCCCATGGTTTGCACCACCGCTTCGGGTGGCTACAGCGCGTTAATGGCGGCGACCGAGTCGACAGCCAAGAACGGAAAAAGGCCGGTGGCAAGAGCCACCAGCCATCAGCCTTCAGCTTAACGCTTGGGCTGGAGACGCAAGGTCGATGCTTACTTCAGCTCGACTTTAGCGCCTGCTTCTTCCAGAGTAGCTTTGGCTTTGTCAGCTGCGTCTTTAGTAACAGCTTCCAGAACCATGGCAGGAGCGCCGTCAACTACAGCCTTGGCTTCTTTCAGGCCCAGACCGGTCAGTTCACGTACTGCCTTGATCACGTTTACTTTCTTCTCGCCAGCTTCGGTCAGCATGACGTTGAATTCGGTTTGCTCTTCAACAACGGCGGCAGCAGCAGCTGGACCGGCGGAAGCAGCGGCAGCGGAAACGCCGAATTTTTCTTCGAAAGCTTTGATCAGCTCAACAACCTGCAGAACCGACATTTCAGCTACGGCGTTGAGGATATCGTCTTGGGAGATAGACATTGCTGTATTTCCTGAATTGGGGGACGGCCTACGCGGCCATCGAAATAAACAAAAATACGCGAGAGAGGTTGCTCAGCCTTAGGCTGCTGCAGCTTCTTTTTGCTCGCGAACTGCAGCCAGAGTACGAGCCAGCTTGCTGGTAGCGCCTTGAATCACGCTCATCAGCTGCGAAATGGCTTCGTCGCGGGTCGGCAGTGTTGCCAGTACGTCGATTTGGTTAGCTGCGAGGAACTTGCCCTCGAACGCAGCTGCCTTGATCTCGAACTTATCCTGACTCTTGGCGAATTCCTTGAACAAACGGGCAGCAGCGCCTGGATGATCTTTAGAGAACGCGATCAGAGTCGGGCCAGTGAACACGTCGTTGAGAACACTGTATTCAGTGTCAGCAACGGCGCGCTTGAGCAGGGTGTTACGTACAACACGCACGTATACGCCAGCTTCACGAGCCTCTTTACGGAGTCCGGTCATAGCGCCTACTGTCACACCACGGGCATCAGCCACGACAGCGGACAGAGCAGCTTTGGCAGCCTCGTTGACTTCAGCGACGATGGCCTTCTTGTCTTCGAGATTAATTGCCACGGGTTTAACTCCTGCTTGTTACCGTTTCATCTGGCCTAGGCCTGATGTCGTTTTGGTGTCTGATTCGGTAAGGAACCGGGAGCACCATCTGCGTAGGCTTGTTGGTTTAAGACTTGCGTCGCCTACGGTCTTGGATAGCCCCCGCCAGGCAGGGACCCCAATCTTTCAATTGGCGCAATTGCTCGCGCCAATTTATGTCTTATACGTCCAGCGAGCCTTGGTCGATGACCAGACCTGGGCCCATAGTGGTGCTCAGGGTAACGCGCTTGACGTAGATACCTTTCGAGGAAGCAGGCTTGATACGCTTCAGATCAGCGATCAGGGCTTCAACGTTTTCCTTCAGCTTGACGGCATCGAAGCCGACTTTGCCAACGGAGGTGTGAATGATGCCGTTTTTGTCGGTGCGATAACGAACCTGACCAGCCTTGGCGTTTTTAACCGCGGTAGCTACGTCTGGAGTTACGGTGCCGACTTTAGGGTTAGGCATCAGGCCACGCGGACCGAGGATCTGACCCAACTGACCTACAACGCGCATTGCATCCGGGGAAGCAATTACGACGTCATAGTTCAGGTCGCCGCCTTTCATTTCGGCAGCCAGGTCGTCCATGCCAACGCGATCAGCACCAGCGGCCAGAGCAGCTTCAGCAGCTGGGCCTTGGGTGAAGACGGCAACACGTACAGTCTTGCCAGTACCGTGTGGCAGCACAGTAGCGCTACGAACGACCTGGTCGGATTTACGTGGGTCAACGCCCAGGTTCACAGCAACGTCAACAGACTCGCTGAACTTGACAGTCGACAGCTCGGTCAGCAGGGCAGCAGCGTCTACGAAGTTGTAGGACTTGCCCGCTTCGATTTTGCCGGCGATAGCCTTTTGGCGCTTGGTCAGCTTAGCCATTACACACCCTCCACGTTAAGGCCCATGCTACGAGCAGAACCGGCGATGGTACGCACGGCTGCATCCATATCAGCTGCAGTCAGATCCGCGTTTTTGGTTTTCGCGATTTCTTCCAGCTGAGCACGGGTTACAGTGCCAACCTTAACGGTGTTAGGACGAGCGGAACCGCTGGTCAGACCGGCAGCTTTCTTCAGCAAAACCGAAGCCGGGGTCGACTTGGTTTCGAAGGTGAAGCTACGGTCGCTGTATACAGTGATGATCACTGGAGTCGGCAGACCTGGCTCAAGACCCTGAGTACGGGCGTTGAAGGCCTTGCAGAATTCCATGATGTTCACGCCGTGCTGACCCAGAGCTGGACCGACGGGTGGGCTAGGGTTGGCCTGAGCGGCCTTCACTTGCAGCTTGATGTAAGCGGTAATCTTCTTGGCCATGAGGCACTCCAATTACGGGTTCAAACGCCTCGAAAGGCTCCCCGGTTACTTGCGCGTTTATCCCAGTGACGACAAAACCCCACAGCCTAGGCTGCGGGGTTGGGATGCTTGTCCTGCTAGACCTTTTCGACCTGGCTGAACTCCAACTCTACCGGGGTAGAGCGACCGAAAATGAGCACCGCCACTTGGATCCGGCTCTTTTCGTAGTTAACTTCTTCGACCGTACCGTTGAAATCAGCGAACGGACCGTCTGTAACGCGAACAACCTCACCAGGCTCGAACAACGTCTTCGGCTTCGGCTTGTCGCTACCATCAGCAACACGACGCAGAATTGCTTCCGCCTCTTTGTCGGTGATCGGAGCAGGCTTATCGGCAGTACCGCCAATGAAGCCCATGACGCGAGGGGTATCCTTGACCAAGTGCCAAGTACCTTCGTTCATGTCCATCTGTACCAGCACGTAGCCAGGGAAGAACTTGCGTTCGCTTTTGCGCTTCTGCCCATTCCGCATTTCAACCACTTCTTCAGTGGGAACCAGAATTTCGCCGAAGCCATCTTCCATGCCTGCCAGCTTTACGCGCTCCAGCAAAGAGCGCATAACATGCTTCTCGTAACCCGAGTAAGCATGCACAACGTACCAACGCTTAGCCACGGGACACCCTTAGCCAACAATCAAGGAAACAAGCCAGCCGAGCAGGGAGTCAAGCCCCCACAACAGCAACGCCATAACCAGAACAACAGCCACGACAATCAATGTGGTCTGAGTGGTTTCTTGGCGAGTCGGCCAAACGACTTTACGGATTTCGGTGCGAGCTTCCTTAACCAGTACCGCGAAGGACTTGCCTTTGGCAGTCTGCAGGCCTACAAAGGCAGCTACAGCAGCGAGGGCAAGCAAAGCGAGTACACGGTACAGGATCGGCGAAGCAGAATAGTACTGATTGCCAACAACGCCTACGACCACCAAGGCGACTACAGCGAGCCACTTTACCAGATCGAAACGAGAGCTTTGAGCTTCAGCCTTAGGAGTCATCTATGAAGATCCTGTGAAAAGAAAGCCAGACACACCACGTGAATCTGGCAGGTCAGGAGGGAATCGAACCCCCAACCTACGGTTTTGGAGACCGTCGCTCTGCCAATTGAGCTACTGACCTAAAACAAAATCAGGCCGACCATTATGCAGGCCTGAAAAAGACTTTACAACAACCAACCCCACAAGACCTGAAACATCGAACAACATTCAAGCCGAGGCAGCTGTTAAAACAAAGGCAGATATTTTCATATCTGCCTTGTCATATGGAGCTCTTGAGCGGATTTGAACCGCTGACCTCACCCTTACCAAGGGTGTGCTCTACCAACTGAGCTACAAGAGCGAAACACCTCGCACAACCTGCAAACTTGGAGCGGGTAGCGGGAATCGAACCCGCATCATCAGCTTGGAAGGCTGAGGTTCTACCACTAAACTATACCCGCGGAGCTTGCAGCTCACGCTAAAAATGGTGGAGGGGGAAGGATTCGAACCTTCGAAGTCGTAGACGTCAGATTTACAGTCTGATCCCTTTGGCCGCTCGGGAACCCCTCCTAAGCGAGCCGGCATTTTACATCACGCCGACCTTCTGTCAAGCATTTTCTCATTTAAATTATGAGGTTAGCTGCATTGACGGTAGCTTTGCACTGTAGCCCTTAAAGGTCTTCACTGCGAAGCGGGCGCCATTCTATGCAAACTATTCGAGAGTTGCAATGCCTTCGCACAGCATTATTTTATGTTTTAACTCATTGAATTCATTAGCAAGGCTTTCAAAGGGCAGATCGTCAGCCAGGCGACGGCTCTCAGGGGCCACACGCAACCAATAACCCGAGGCGCTCTGTGCATTCAGCAACTGGACCGTGACCTTTATATCCAGGCTCGTGAGCCTCTGCTCGAGAGAGGAGGCTTGGCGTCGATCCGAGAAACCACCGATGTACAAGCAGGTATTCTGCGCCTCCACCGACCTCGCTCGATCACGCCGAGCCACCACATCTGCCGACTCACTCAAGAGGCGAATATCTTGCTGCGCTCCTCGATGGAGACTCAAGGGCGTGACATCCTTGGCCCGCAATGGCGCCTCTTGCTGATGCCAGACGTAATAAAAAACATTGAGAACCAGTAAAAGTAAAAACAGCCAGCGCATAATCACCTCAAGACAAAGGACACGCCATCGCCAAACCAACAAACACCAGGTCCGGGACCAGCCGAGCCTGAGGCGCAGCATCCCTGACCAGGTCGGCATCGCCTCCAGTGAGGAAGACCGTGAAATCCTCCCCCCAATAGCCTCGCGCCAACTCGAGCTGAGTCAGCACGAAACCTCTAAGCATGAGCGTACAACCACGCTCGACGGCCTCTACGGTCGTGCGACCTGGAGAGAGACGCTCCAGCGCCCGCTCAGCGGCCGCGTCGTCATAACGTATCTTGCGAGTATGGGTTCGCAGTTGATTACGCATAAGCGGCATACCCGGGCAAATAAACCCCCCCAGGTGCTCACCGTCCGGACCGATAAAATCTGCGGTCGCCGCCGTACCAAAATCGAGTACCAGACATGCACCTGACGCCAACTTGAACGCGCCTAGCATGGCCAGCCATCGATCCATTCCCAGGCGCTGGAAGTCTTCGTAGCCGTTGCGCACTCCGCTCATTTCTCGAGCAGAGGTGGCACAGGAAACAGCAACGCCAAATGCCCCTACCAACGCTGCTATCAACTTATCGGTCTCCTCAAGCGCGCGAACACTCACCAACCGACAACGCGTGAGCAATAGACCAGGCAAAGCCACCAAACTGTCGATCAGCGCAATATCCGAACCTGCGATGCCTTCGGCGCGGACACTTGCATCACTCGACTCAAGAACACGCCACTTGATAAAGCTATTTCCACAGTCGAGCTCAAGAATCATCACGCAACCTCAGACTTAGCTCACCACCGCTGTATATTTTCTCAACGCCACCGACATCCAAACGCAACGCGCCCTGACAATCTACACCGAGCACAACCCCATCAATCTGATTGACGCCCGCGATAAGCGACACACACTTCCCTTGCCACGCGTGATGCTGCTCCCACTCTGCTTGCAGCCCAGCAAAACCCGCAGCCTTGTGTCGGTCCAGGTAGGCTTGTAGCTGCAAGCCCAGTCGCGCCACCAGGTGATTGCGATCAACAGAAGAGCCCGTCTCGAGCTGCATCGAGGTCCACTGCTGATCAACCTCTACAGCCTTCTGCATATTCACATTGATACCTATCCCTAGCACAACGTGACAGATATCTGCGGGATCTCCCACCAACTCAAGCAAGATGCCTGAGATTTTCTTGTGCCCAACCAGGACGTCGTTTGGCCACTTCAAAGCTGCGCCCTCCACGCCCGACTCACGCAGAGCCTGCAGGACTGCCAGCCCCACCACCAGACTCAGCCCTTCCAGTTGCCGCAGGCCGCCCTCAACACGCAATACAAGGCTGTAGTAAACGTTTTGCGCAAATGGGCTGACCCATTTGCGGCCTCGTCGCCCCCTACCAGCCGTCTGCTGCTCCGCTAGCACAATAAAAGGAGCCGCACTGCCCGCATCGACAAGACGTAAAGCCTCAGCATTAGTGGAGTCAATGGAGTCGAAAATGTGAACGGGCCAAGCCAAGGAAGCCGCCCTCTGAGAAATTTCCTGCGCATTCAAAAACATCAATGGCGCAGCCAATTTATATCCGCGCCCCCGGATCTTATGAATGGGGAGATTCAATTCTGCCTCAAGATGCTGAAGCTGCTTCCACACGGCACTGCGACTGACGCCTAGGGCGGCACCAAGCGCTTCTCCAGAATGAAAGCGACCATCTTTCAGAAGTTTCAACAACGTCAGCATGCACATATCGCCTCAGAATGAGGCACGCATGATAGCCATGCGCAGGGTCATTGCATAGAAAGGCTGGATATCAGTCATGATCGACGCCCCACCAGATTTTCGAGCGCCCAAAACAAAACCCCAACTGCTTTCGCAATTGGGGTTTCGGAATTTAATCTTGACGATGACCTACTCTCACATGGGGAAACCCCACACTACCATCGGCGATGCATCGTTTCACTGCTGAGTTCGGGATGGGATCAGGTGGTTCCAATGCTCTATGGTCGTCAAGAA
>NZ_WJZM01000015.1:0-97517 GCF_021609545.1 Pseudomonas sp. PA-1-6B | reverse complement strand
CCCCTCGCTAAATTGTGCCCCACCCCAAAAGAGGGACGGCTTGCCACTCCCCGGCAGCCGCAAAAAATATCGAGACCGTCGCACCGACAACCACCCGCCGACACCGAAGCGGGCGTTGCGTTGCACGCACCTCTATCTGCCAGCCTGCAATGGAAAAAACAGAAAAATGAAGAGCCCTGTATCCCTATTGAGCAGTGCCCTGCTGCTCGCCATGAGTTCATCGGTATTCGCTGCCAGCAGCGTGGACCTGGCCGTCAAAGGGCTGATCACGCCCAGCGCTTGTGCGCCTAGCCTTTCGGGTGACGTTGATTATGGAAAGATCTCGGCAAGAGACCTGAACATCGACAGCCTGACCTGGCTTGAACGCAAGACCGTGCAATTGAGCGTGAACTGCGACGCGGCGACGCTGTTCGCCATCCACCCCGTCGACAATCGTGCGGGCTCGGCCGCTTATGGCGATGCCTTTGGCCTGGGCGTGATCAACGGCACCCAGAAGCTCGGCGCTTATAGGTTGGTATTCAGCAGGCCCGTCGCTGAAACGCCTTCCACCTTAATCACGATGTACAAAGACGGAAACCAATGGTTCCGACTCTTTGATGACGATGAAGTAGCGCCAAACGATCGGGTAGCGCTGGGCAGTCGTATTGACGGCAGTTGGGCGCCTCACCCGATCAAGGACGCGATCGTGGACGTCACGCTCTTGACTTCGATCGGGCCCGCACGCGACCTGACACTGATCAGCGAAGTGGCCATCGACGGCTCAGCGACCTTCGAAGTCCAGTACCTGTAAGACCTCGCCCCCCAGCCCAAGGAGATTCACTGACATGAATGTTTTTGCATCCGGCCTGATAGGCGCCTTGCTCCTCAGCCCGACCGCATTCGCCGCCAGCAACACAGACTTGCTCGTGCGCGGCAGCATCACCCCCAGCGCTTGCTCGCCAGTCATCTCCGGCGGCGGGACTGTGGACTTCGGCAAGGTGTCGGTCAAGGACCTCAACACCGATACCTACACCGATCTGCCCAGAGAAACCATGCTGTTGAGTGTGCGCTGCGACGGGCCGACGTACTTCACCCTCAACACCATCGACAACCGTTCAGGCACCTCCGCCAGCCACTTCAGCTGGCATGGGCTGGGCACCACACCCAGCGATGAAAAAGTCGGCGATGCCGGGCTGGGTCTCTATATGCCCGTGGCCGACGGCGTCTCCGTGCGCACCATCACTTCAAGGGATGGCGGCGTGACCTGGATGCCTTCGGTGATGCTCAGCCATACCTTGCTGACGGCGATCGCCCACAGCGACGACGTGATACCGATTGCAATTCAGGAGCTGGACGCCGAGATCCGCCTGATCACCCATATCGCACCTGCCAACAACCTGACGTTGACCGACGAAGTCCCTATCGATGGTCACGCCACCGTACAAGTCAATTACCTTTAAGGAGCCCCACGATGAAAACCCGATTGACCGCCCTGGCCGCCGGCGTATTGCTGCTCGGCTCGGCCACAACCTTTGCTGCATCGTCCGTTGACCTGACCGTTAAGGGGCTGATCGTGCCCAGCGCTTGCACACCCAGCTTGTCCGGTGGTGGCGTGATCGACCACGGCAAGATTTCCGCCAAGGACTTGAATACAGACAGGCAGACACAGCTCGATAGACAGACCCTGGCAATGACGGTCAATTGTGACGCCCCGATTCAGTTTGCCCTGCACTCGGTAGATAACCGTGCTACTTCAAGCCCGTCAGGCTCAGGCTATTATGGGCTGGGCTTTACCAACGAGACCCAGCAACTGGGTTATTACTACATCCGCATGAGCAACCCGGTCGCCGATGAAGGCGTGGTAGTGCAGACGATTTCCTCCTATGACCTTCAGAATTGGATGAGATGGCGAGACTGGGACGCAGGCCTGTACATGTCGGTGGCCTCAATGGATGACGCCACCCAGCCCCTGGCAGTTAAGGATTTGACCGTCGACCTGGACGTGTTCACCACTATCAACCGCGCCGACGGCCTGGACCTGAGCAACGAAGTAACCATCGACGGCTCCGCCACCCTTGAAGTGAAGTACCTCTGACCCATGGCGCCCCATGCCCTCATCCTTGATGGGCATGGGCTTTGCCGTGGGCTGTGTTCACCCGTGCCAGTGATGAATCGATGACTATGTTCACCCGTTTCCTTGCCGTGTTGTGGTTATCCCTGGGCGCTGCGACCAAGGCCAGTGCGGGCAACGCTGTCGACCTTACGGTAACCGGTCGTGTGACACCGGATGCCTGCTATATCGAGCTGTCGGATGAAGGTTTTGTCGACCACGGAAAGATCCCCGCACACACCCTCCTTGTCGACGAATTCACCGTGCTGCCCAGCCGACAACTCGAACTGCAGGTGCAATGCGCCAGGCCCATGTTGTTTGCGCTGGTGGGTATCGACAATCGTGCGGAGTCTTCCCTGGCACCGGATTATTTCTATGGGCTGGGCAGGAACATCCATGTACCGGACGAGCGTCTCGGCTCCGTGGCGCTGTCGTACCGCAACCCGGTGGGGGATTCACAGGCCATGCAAGTCTTGGCCTCCACCAACAGCGGCGAAAGCTGGACGCAAGAGCCCAATGGCTACCCGCGATCCTATATGGCCTTTGCCCCGACGGGCGACCGTCAACCCGACTTCATCAGCCAGTTGAGGGTCCAGCTTCAAGTGGACACCGCCATCAACTTTTCGCAGTACCTGACTCTGAATCAGGAAGTGCCCCTCGACGGCTCCATCGTTCTGGATTTGCGTTACCTCTGACCCACTCATTTCGCCTAATGGAAAACCCATCATGACGATGACATGCTCAAACACCGCGTTCGGCCTTATTGCCCTGCTGCTGATATTCGGCAATCAAGCAAAGGCTGACGGCATGGTCCCGGACACATCCGTGGTGATCGTCCACGAGGCCGATGGTGAAGCTTCCGTCTCGGTGACCAATTCCGACAGCCAGCTTTCGCTGTTGCATGTGACCTTGCAGGATATTCCGGAAGACACCGAACCCCTGCTGGTGGTGACGCCGCCGCTGTCCCGAGTCGAAGCGTCCAAATCCCAGTTGGTGCGCTTTATTCTGCAAAACCAAAAACCGTTGCTCACCCAGCGGCTCAAACGCGCCGTGTTCGAAGGCATGCCCCAGGGCCGCGCAGCCACTGCCGCCGGTCATGCCCGGGTGGGCGTGACCGTACGCCAGAACCTGCCGGTGATTGTGCATCCCAAGGGCCTGGCACCCAATCGCAGCCCCTGGACCGGCCTGACATGGACCCTGCGCGACGGCCAATTGCAGGTGCGTAATGACACGCCCTATGTGGTGCGCCTGGCACAGGAGCTGCAGTTGTTGCCCGGCGACGGCAAGGCGATGCTGCCGCGCACCTACGTGCTGCCAGGTGAAGCCTTGAGCGTGCCGGCCAGCGGTGGCCAAGCCAAGACGGTGAGGCTGCAACCGGCCACTGTGTACGGGTTTGCGGTCAAGGCCTACGACGCCCCCATCACCCTCTGACAGAAAACCACAGGCGTCGCCAAGACCGCCGCCTGGATAACGAAGTGACGGCTTATCGACCGTCACCAGAACGCCCAAAGCCCCGAACCAAATGAGGGCTGTGCGTTCACTAAGCGAGTACCTTGCGTGAAAACAGTATTGAGTTACCGTGACGGCGAAGCCGTGCCCATTCGCCCAGCCTTGCCGCTGGTGTTGCTGCTGTATGCGCTTATGCCGGACAAGGCGTGGGCCGACGACACCAGCCCCGCAGGCTTCGACGCCCAGACCTTGCATCAGCGCGGCATCGATCCACAGTTGGCCAGCCTGCTGCTGGCAACCCCGCGCTTTGCCGCCGGGCGTCATAGCGTCAACCTGCGAGTCAATGGCCTGCGCCGGGGACGCCTGGAGGTCAGTTTCGATCAACAGGGCACCCCCTGCCTGGACCGTGCGTTGCTGGACGCCGCCAACCTGGTGATACCCGCTGATCCCGTAGGTTGTGAGGATTTTCTCGTGCGGTATCCGCAAAGCCTGGTGGAACCGGACCCGTCGACACTGACGTTGGCACTGGTCGTGCCCACCGAAGCACTGCGCCCCGTGCAACAGGACATCTCGGGCTACCAGACCGGCGGGTTTGCCGGGATGCTCAACTACGACCTGAGCGGGTTCTACAACCGCTTTGGCGAAGACGCCAGCCGGTTTGGCTCAGCCAATACCGAAGTCGGCTTCAACGCCGGCGACTGGATCGTGCGCAGCCGCCAGGTGCAGACCTGGCAGGATGGCTTATCGCGCAGCACCCACTTGGAGGCCTATGCGCAACGGACCTTCGCCAGCCATCAGGCAGTGCTGCAGGCCGGGCAGATCAACCTCTATAACCCGGTGTTGTCTGGCGCACAAATCACCGGCGTCCAGGTGCTGACCGAGCAGGCCCTTCAGGAGCAAGGCCAGAGCGCGCAAATCCAGGGGATCGCCAACAGCCCGGCACAGGTAGAAGTGCGCCAGAACGGCGCGCTGATTCACTCCACCGTGGTGCCTGCCGGGCCGTTTGTGCTGAACGATGTACGCCGTTTGAATACACGTTCGGACGTCGAAGTTACGGTCAAGGAAAGTGTCGGCGGGGAACGACGTTTCACCGTACCCGCCGCCATGCTCGGTCTCGGCCTGCCTGCACCCGGCTATTCGGTCGCAGCGGGGCGCGTACGTAACGTCGGCGGGGCCGAGGCAGAGGCGCCGTGGGTGGTCAGCGCCGGTTGGACCGGGAACTTGCATCCGCAACTGACCCTGGGCACTGGCGTGCTGGCGACCGGCGAGTATCGCTCGGCGGGCGCCAGCCTGGGCTGGCTGCCGTGGCTGGACAGTCAGATCCAAGTGTCTACCCAATTGTCCAACACCCAGTCGTGGGAAAAAGTCTCGGGCGTGCAGACTGATCTTTCCTGGTCACAGCGCCTGAGCGAGCGCTGGTCGTTCAGCGCCGCCAACTCCTGGCGCAGCAGCGGCTACCGCGAACTGGAGGAAAGCACCTACGAGCGCGACGACAGTCAGCGCAACTCACGCTATCGCGATCAACAAAGTATCAACCTGGGGTGGTCACATCCGCAGTTGGGCGCATTCAGCGCCGGCGTTTCACGTTCGAGTACCTTCGAGGGCAACAGCAGCAGCCGCGCGCTCGCAGCGTGGGGCACGAGCATTGGCGCAGTCTCGTTATCGGCCAGCGCCGAGTGGCAGATGGGCGGACGCCAGCAACAGGACAACGCGGTCTACCTCACTGTCAGCGTGCCGTTGGGCGAAAGCCGCCGGCTGCGCAGTTGGGTGCGCAACTCCGGCGGCCAAAACCGTACCGGCCTGGGCCTGACCGAACAGATCGACGACCAACTGAGCTACCGCGTCAGCGCCGAACACGACAGCAGTGACCATCAGGTGGAAACCAGCGTGGGCGTTTCGGCATTGCCGCGCTATACCCAACTCGACTTGAGCTACAGCCGCTCCGATGCCGAGCGTTCGAGCTACCAGGGCGGCGCCCGCGGCGGTGTAGTCGTGCATGGCGACGGCATGACATTTACCCCCTACCCGGTGCGCGACACCTTCGCTCTGGTATCCGTCGGCGACATGAGCGGCATCAAGCTCAGCACCCCCAGTGGGCCGGTGTGGACCGACTGGCAAGGCCAGGCCGTGGTGCCGCAGGTGGCCGCCTACGGGCGCAGCCCAGTGGAAGTGCAGACCCGCTCGCTACCGCGCAACGCCGATATCAACAATGGCCTGGCCGTGATCTCGGCCGGGCGTGGCGCTGTCGATCGGGTCGAGTTCGGCGTGGGCCTGACCCGCCGCATGCTGCTCACCGTCAGCGACGATAAGGGAAACCCCATGCCGGTGGGAGCGTCCGTTACGACGAACACAGGTGAGTTCATCACCTTGGTGCAGGACGCCAGCCAGGTGTTCCTGCCCAATGTGCTGGACCAAGGAGCGCTGTGGATCACCACCTCCCAAGGCAAACGCTGTGAATTGCGCTACCAACTACCGGCAAAAGCCGACCCCACGGTGTATTTCGAAACCGCACCTGCTCGTTGCCACACACCATGAGGAGTACTGCCATGCACCCTGCAATCTGTTTGCGCTACGTGAGCCTGGGGTTATTGCTCGCGTTTGCCGGCACCGCTCAAGCCTTTGAGGAGTGCCAATTCAACCTCAGCGAACCGATGGTGGATTTGGGCTTGATGAGTCGCCTGGCGCAAAGCGACAGCGCGCCGCAACGCCTGCTCGGCGAGCGCCGTTTGAGCCTGACGTTCACCTGCCCCCAGGCCCAGGACCTGAGCCTGTTTTATCGCGGCACCGCCGCCTCCGCGCAACGCCTGCAATTCACTCCCAACGGCAGCTACGCCATCGAGGTCGGCAACGCCGTACTCGACGGCCGGGCGGTGGAACTGGGCTTGTTGCCCGGCGCTGGCCAGGCGCCGGTGAGCAGCGCCAGCGTGCTGGAATGGCGGCCCGACCATGGCATCGCGCCGCTTCACCAGGGCACGGTGTTACAGGGGAAAACCCTGGCGTTGCAGTTGACTCTGCGCGCCTGGGCCGACCCGGCCGCCACCCAGGTACGCGACGCCACCACCTGGGAAGTCAGCGGGATGATGTACCACAGCGCAAGCGGGCGTTACCGCGACCTCACGTTGCGCGCCCACTTCGCGCCGACCGCCTGCCAACCGACACTGTCGGACCAGGGCGTCGTGGACTACGGCACGCTGTACGCCAAGGATCTGAGTGCCACCCACGAAACACCGCTACCGACGCGCACCGTACGCCTGAGCGTGACCTGCGATGCTCCGGCCCGCTTCGGCCTGCGCATGAAAGACAATCGCGATGGCTCAGCCACCGGCGGCACCGATGAAACGGCCTATGGTCTGGACCTGGACGCCAGCAACAACAAAATCGGACGTTTCTACCTGACGGTCGACCCAGCGGAATTCAGCGCCGACAGCGTGTCCACGCTGTACCGCACCGACTCCACCAGCAATGGCGCAGCCTGGAGCAGTTCGACTGCGCGGCAGATACCCATGGCTGCCAACAGCCTCATGGGCTTTACCGACAAGACCGGCGTGACTACGGGCCCACTCGCCATACAGGTCCTGACCGGCACGATGCGCATCAAGACGTACCTGGCCCCCATCCAATCGCTGGATCTGCGCGATGTCGTGCGTATCAATGGGTCCGGCACCCTCGAAATCATTTACTTGTAGGAGTGCGTACCATGAAAATTCCTGCCCTTTGCAGCCTTCTATTATTGACCAGCACCCAGGCGGCGCTGGCGGCCTCGACGGTGGACCTCAGCGTCCAGGGGCTGGTCACGCCCGCCGCGTGCCTGCCGCAACTGTCAAACGGCGGCCTGATTGACTACGGCAAAATATCTCAACAAGACTTGAACCTGGAAACCCGCACCCGTCTTCCCGCCAAGACCCTGTTCTTCGGCATGGCGTGTACCGGCCCGGTACGTTATGCCCTGCGCATGCAAGACAACCGCAGCGACTCGACGCTGGTCGAAAGCGAGATTTACTACGGGCTGGGGTTCGACAGCAACGGCACGCCCCTGGGCGTCTACTCCATGACCTTCGATCCTCGGCAGACCCAGGCCAGCAACAACGGGCAACTCTACGGCACCGAATCCACCACCGGGGGTCTGGCATGGCGCACGTCCAACCTCAACCCCATCGACATCGGTTCCAGGAGCTACCTGGGTTTTACGTCGATCGAGGGCAGCGTCAGCGGCCCCACCGCCATTGGCATAATAGGCAGCCACGTCACGGTGCAGACCGTGATCAATGCTCGCAAGCATCTGGACTTGAGCACGCAAACCCCGATTGACGGCTCGGCCACGCTGGAAGTGGTTTATCTCTAGACCTTCTCACAGGTGACGTGCACGTAGCGCGCACGTCCGGCGCCCAGGCCCGCCACGATGGCGCCGAGGCCGATCACTGCGAAGATCCAGCCGATGGCCGTCCAGCCGCCGGTCCAGTCATGCACCACGCCCACAGCGAAAGGGCCAAGGGACGCCAGGGTATAACCGATCCCCTGGGCCATGCTCGACAGGTTGGCGGCTACGTGAGCGTCACGCGAGCGCAGCACAATCAACGTCAGCGCCAGGCTGAAGGTACCGCCCTGCCCCAGACCGAGCAGAATCGCCCAACCCCACAAACCGTCCAGCGGCGCATACAGGCAGCCGAACAGGCCGCCGAGGGTCAGCAGCATCACCACCACGATCGCCAGGCGCTGGTCCTTGCCACGGGTAGCCAGCCATGGCGCGGCCAGGGAACTGAACAACTGCACAATGATCGAGCCGGACAACGCCAATCCCGCCTCTGTGGCACTCAGGCCACGGCCGATCAGGATCGACGGCAACCAGCCGAACACGATGTAGGCCAGGGACGATTGCAGGCCCATGTACAAGGTCACTTGCCAGGCCAACGGGTCACGCAGTAGCCCCTTCACACGGTAAGCGACGCGATGGGCGCCGTGCTTCTGCCCCACTTGCGGCAACCAGAACAACGCCGCCAACAGCGCTGGCAGAATCCAGAACCCCAGACCAAGGGGCCAACTGTCGCCGAAGTAATGACTCAAGGGTACCGTGGCCCCTGCCGCCAATGCGGCGCCCAGGCACAGGGCCATGGTGTAGACGCCGGTCATGGCGCCCGCACGTGCGGCGAAGTCGCGCTTGACGATACCCGGCAGCAATACGCCGATGATGCCAATGCTGGCGCCGGCGATCAGGCTGCCGGCAAACAGGCCCACTTCCCCGAATGAACTGCGCAGGATGATCCCGCCAGCCAGGGTCAGCAAGATGCCGAACACCACCCGCTCAGCCCCAAAGCGTCGGGCCAGGATCGGCGCCATGGGCGCGAACAGGCCCAGGCACAACACCGGCAGGGTGGTCAGTAAACCGGCTTGGGCGGCCGACAGGCCCAGGCTGCTGGAGACGTCGGCCAACAGCGGCGACAGGCTCGACAAGGCCGGGCGCAAGTTGAGCGCGACCAGGATCAGGCCCAGCAACAGCAACCAGGGCCGGCTCACCCGCGGGTGGCTGTGCTGCACCTCGTCGTCATCGGCCTCGGCGTCAATCAACAACTCTTCAAGTTCGGGCGTGCGTTGGGTTTCAGGGTTCATTGATCAACTGCCGGCAGAGGGATTTGGCACGTTCGGGGTCTTGCTGCTCCACGGCGTCAAGCAGGGCAACGTGCAAGTCGAACACGGCCTGGCGACGCGGTGAAAGGTTCAGGGTCTGGCGCAACTGCGCGCCGACGATAGCGGAGAAATACTGATACAGCTCGCTCAACGCCGGATTGTGTGCGGCGTCCACCAAGCGTTGGTGAAACGCCAGGTCGGCGCTGATATAGGCCTCGAGGTCGCCCTGATACAGCGCGGCGCTGGCATCCAGCGCTGTGCGCAATGCTCGCAGGTCACTTGCAGTACGGCGTTGCGCAGCAAGGCCGATGGCTTCCACTTCCAGAATCTGCCGCGTCTCCTGCGCCTGCCCCAGGGTGCAATGAGACAACGCACGCATCGTGCCCAACGGGTCGGTCATCGAGCGCAGATAACTGCCGTCGCCCTGGCGGATTTCGATCAACCCGGAGAATGCCAACACGCGCATGGCTTCACGCACTGTGTTACGGCTGATCCCCAGTTCGGCGCACAGTTCGGGCTCGGTGGGCAGGCGTTCGCCAACGGCCCACACACCCTGGGCAATGCGCAGACGTAGTTGTTCCAGCGTCTGGTCAACCAGGGAGCGTTTGATCAGCGGGGCAATGTCTGTCATGGGCTTTACGCTTTCGTCCAATCATAGGATGAATTTTCCTACAGCCTATTGGGAGTCGCCTACAAAGGCAACGCACTAGGGTTTTTAGGCAGGGAAAGGAGCAGTATTTTCGATTGGTAAAATTACCCTCAGAGGGTAATTATTGGACTCAGGTGTCTTATGGAAAAGTACACACCTCATTACGATCTGGCCTTGATCAAGGCGCAAGTCATCCGGCTGGGCCACAGAGCCTTTACGGCAACTGCGCGGGAGAGCGCTCGTCAACTTGAATTGAGCATCGGCCAGATGCGGTTGGCGGACTGCGCCCTTGAAACGCGAATGTTGTACAAATCGATGACAACCTATGCAGACCACCGGATATGGCAGGACGTCTATCTGATCAAGATGTACGGTACGGAGATTTACATCAAGGTGACTCACCGCCCAGGCGGCGAAGCTCCCGTAATCTCCTTCAAGGAGAAAACCTTATGAAAACCCAACAATGCGTGAATTGCGGAACCCATGATGGAATGCAGTATTTCGCAGGTCGCACCTTCACCATCAACACACGCGGCATGATGCGCGACATTCCAAACATCGCGGGCTGGGAATGCCAGGTTTGTAAGGAAATCGAATTCGATCATGACGATGACAGCGCAGAGCGTTATTCCGATGCCAGTGACCAATTATTGATTGATGGCAGAAAAGTCATCGCGGCTGAAATGAAGCGAATCCGTCGCAAACTGCACCTCACTCAGAAGGAGGCAGTGAAGCTGTTGACTGTGCGCGGGCAAAACTCATTTTCTCGCTACGAAAGGGCTGAGGTTTTCCCTCCTGAACCATTGTTTACACTCATGCGCCTACTGGATAAGCATCCGCATCTGCTGGCCGAGATCGAGGCGCTCAATGTCGGAGAAGACCTCAATCGCCTACTCATTGCAAAAGATCAGCAACAACGTGCGGCCCAAGCATCCTGATGCAGATCAACAGGCAAAAAACAAACCCGGCTCCAGGCCGGGTTTGTTTTTTAACCTTCCATCAATGCAATATCTGGCTCAAGAACAACTTGGTCCGCTCATTCTGCGGGTTATCAAAGAAGTCATTCGGCGCCGCCTGCTCGACGATCTCGCCCTTGTCCATGAAGATCACGCGATTGGCCACTGTGCGGGCAAAGCCCATTTCGTGGGTCACGCACAACATGGTCATACCGTCTTCGGCCAGGCCGATCATGGTGTCCAGTACCTCTTTGACCATCTCCGGGTCCAGCGCAGACGTCGGCTCATCGAACAGCATGATTTTGGGTTTCATGCACAGCGCGCGGGCAATCGCCACACGCTGTTGCTGGCCACCTGAAAGCTGCCCGGGAAACTTGTGGGCCTGCTCCGGAATGCGCACACGCTCCAGGTAGTGCATGGCGATTTCCTCGGCCTTGCGCTTGGGCATCTTGCGCACCCACATCGGCGCCAGCGTGCAGTTTTGCAGGATGGTCAAATGCGGGAACAGATTGAAGTGCTGGAACACCATACCGACTTCGCGGCGGATCGCTTCGATCTGCTTGAGGTCATTGGTCAGCTCCACGCCATCGACCACGATGCGGCCTTGCTGGTGCTCTTCCAGGCGGTTGAGGCAGCGGATGGTGGTGGACTTGCCCGAGCCCGATGGGCCGCACAGCACGATACGCTCGCCCTGCTTGACGTTGAGGTTGATGTCTTTCAACACGTGGAACTGGCCGTACCACTTGTTGACGCCCTGCATCTGGATAATGCCTTCAGGGCTCACAGGCTGTTTGATTGCTTCGCTCATCAAAAAACTCCTAACGCTTGTGGCCAGTGTCGAGCTTGCGTTCCAGATGCATGGAATAGCGCGACATACCAAAACAGAAAATCCAGAACACCAGGGCGGCGAACACATAGCCTTCGGTGGCCATGCCCAGCCATTTGGGGTCGGCGGCGGCTTGCTTGACGCTGTTGAGCAGGTCGAACAGGCCGATGATGATCACAAGGCTGGTGTCCTTGAACAGGGCAATGAAGGTGTTGACGATCCCAGGGATCACCATCTTCAAGGCTTGCGGCAAGATCACCAGGCCCATGCTGCGCCAGTAGCCCAGGCCCATCGCCGCAGCGGCTTCATATTGGCCCTTGGGAATCGCCTGCAAACCACCGCGCACCACTTCGGCCACATAGGCCGACTGGAACAGGATCACACCGATCAGCGCCCGCAGCAGCTTGTCGAAGTTCATGCCTTCGGGCAGGAACAACGGCAGCATCACCGAAGACATGAACAGCACGGTGATCAACGGCACGCCTCGCCAGAACTCGATGAAGGTCACGCAGACCACCCGAATGGCCGGCATGTTCGAACGCCGCCCCAGCGCCAGCACAATGCCCAGCGGCAATGCGCCGGCGATGCCCACCGTGGCGATCACCAGGGTCAGCATCAGGCCGCCCCATTGGCTGGTCGCCACGTTGCTCAGCCCGAACACGCCGCCATGCAGCAAGCAGTAGGCAATGATCGGGTACAGCACCAAAAAGCCCAGGCCATAGATCGCCTTGCGTGGGAAACGCGAGATGAACAACGGCGCCACGCCCACGATGGCCAGCCATACCGTCATGTCCACGCGCCAGCGCAGGTCGACGGGGTAATAGCCATACATGAACTGCCCGAAGCGCTGTTGGATAAACACCCAACAGGCGCCCTCCTTGGTGCAGTCGGCGCGGGTGGTGCCCACCCAGTTGGCATCGAGGATGGCCCAGTGCAGGATCGGTGGCACCACCAGGTACACCAGGTAGATCGCCAGCAAGGTCAGCAGTGTATTGAGCCAGCTCGAGAACAAGTTGGCGCGCATCCAGGCCACCGGCCCGAAGACTTTGCTCGGCGGTGGCATATCAGGTTTGAACGTATGCGTAGTCATGGGTGTGTCCTCACCGCTCGATCAGCGCAATGCGCTTGTTGTACCAGTTCATCAGCAGGGAAATGCTGATGCTGATCGCCAGGTACACGCTCATGGTGATGGCAATGACTTCAATGGCCTGGCCGGTCTGGTTGAGCACCGTGCCGGCAAACAGCGAAACCATTTCCGGATAACCGATACCGGCGGCCAACGACGAGTTTTTCGCCAGGTTCAGGTATTGGCTGGTCAGCGGCGGAATGATCACGCGCAACGCTTGCGGGATGATGACCTTGCGCAGCGTCGGCCCCGGGCGCAGGCCCAGTGAACGTGCCGCTTCGGTCTGGCCATGGCTCACGGACTTGATGCCCGAGCGCACGATCTCGGCAATAAATGCCGCCGTGTACACCGTCAGCGCCAAGGTCAACGCCAGCAGTTCCGGGATCAGCACCCAGCCACCGACAAAGTTGAAGCCCGCAAGCTTGGGCATTTCCCAATGCAATGGCGTACCGAAGATCAACACGCACAACGCCGGGATCACCACCAGCAGCGCCAGGCCCGCCCAGAATTTATGGAAAGGAACCCCCGTCGCTTCAAAGCGCTTGTTGGCCCAGCGGGTCATCAGCACGATGGCAACGATGGCGACCGCCAGGCTGGCGACAAACGGCCAGAACCCATCGGACGCCAGCGCTGCCGGCATGTTCAAGCCACGGCTGCTGACAAAGAAGGTGTCACCGAAGTTATGGCTGTTGCGCGGCCCTGGCATGGTCAGGAACACCGCGAAGTACCAGAACAGGATTTGCAGCAGCGGCGGAATGTTGCGGAATACCTCCACGTACACCGTCGCCAGCTTGTTGATCATCCAGTTGGGCGACAAGCGTGCCACGCCGATGATGAAGCCGAGCAGGGTTGCCAGCACCACACCGATGACGGTCACCAGCAAAGTGTTGAGCAGGCCGATGACAAACACCCGGGCATAGCTGTCCGATTCGGTGTAATCGATCAAGTGCTGCGCGATGCCGAAACCGGCACTGCGCTCAAGAAAGTCGAAACCCGAGGTGATGCCCCGGTGTTGCAGGTTGGTCTGGGTGTTATGGAACAGGTACCAGCCCAGCGAGACCACCGCCACGATCGTGATGATCTGGAACAGCCACGCACGCACTTTGGGGTCGCTGAAGCTGAGCTTCTGCTTGGGTGCGCCGATTTGATTTTGCATGAAGTGCCCCGAAAATAATGGAACAGAACATCACCCGGCAGTTGGCCTACCGGGTGACAGAACCATCAGCGATCAGCGCACAGGGGGTGCGTATTGAATGCCGCCGTTGTTCCACAGGGCGTTCAGGCCACGGTCGATTTCCAGCGGCGTGCTCTTGCCCAGGTTGCGCTCGAACATCTCGCCGTAGTTACCCACTTGCTTGACGATCTGTACCACCCAGTCCTTCTTCACTTTCAGGTCTTTACCGTATTCGCCGTCGGCACCGAGCAGACGCGCAACGTCCGGGTTCTTGGTGGCCTTGGCTTCAGCTTCGACGTTCTTGGAGGTCACACCGGCCTCTTCAGCGTTGAGCATGGCGTAGCCCACCCAGCGCACGATGGCCAGCCACTCGTCATCACCGTTACGCACGACCGGGCCCAGGGGCTCCTTGGAAATGGTTTCCGGTAGCACCACGTAGTCTTTCGGCGAAGCCAGCTTGCTGCGCTGGGCGAACAGCTGGGATTTGTCGGACGTCAGCACGTCGCAACGCCCGGACTCCAGCGACTTGGCGCTTTCATCGGAGGTGTCGAAGGTGATCGGGGTGTATTTGAGGTTGTTAGCGCGGAAATAGTCGGAAACGTTCAGCTCGGTGGTGGTACCGGCCTGGATGCAGATGGTTGCACCGTCCAGTTCCTTGGCGCTCTTGACGCCCAGCTTGTTGTTCACCAGAAAGCCGATGCCGTCGTAGTAGGTAATGAAGCCCGGGAATTTCAGGCCCATGCCCGCATCGCGAGAGCTGGTCATGGTGGTGTTGCGCGACAGGATGTCGACTTCGCCTGACTGAAGCGCGGTGAAACGCTCCTTGGCGTTCAACTGGCTGAACTTGACCTTGGTGGCATCGCCAAATACGGCAGCCGCCACAGCGCGGCAATAGTCAGCGTCGATCCCGAGGATCTTGCCGCTGGCATCCGGCACCGAGAAACCCGGCAGGCCGTCACTCACACCGCACTGCACAAAGCCTTTCTTCTGCACGGCGTCCAGGGTGGCGCCCGCCTGGGCAAAACCACTGACACCCAGTACAGCCGCCGCAGAGACGATGGCCAGGGTGGATTTCAATACCTTCATTACAAACCTCCAATTGCTCTTGTTGTGTCGGAGCTCCAACCTCAGCGCACCCTTATGAGGTGATATCGACCCGTGTTGGTTTTTTTTGGGGCCAAGCAGCATGAGGTTTTTGCGGTAATTCCAGTTGCTTTCCCACGAGCGGCAGTCACTGATAGTGTTACCGCCCTGGGAGAGTTCTGACATCGAGCTACACATAGCAAGGCGCGTACCAGAGTCTTGGCCGAGTGGCTGTAACTGCGCTTCGATGGCAAAAGATTCAACCTTGCGACATTCTCTTAACAGATCAACCTGTCGCGCACCGTTCCGACGCACCTCATCGGAGCGCCCGCACACCTATGGAGCAGACATGACTGAACCCTTGATTCTTCAGCCCGCCAAGCCCGCAGACGCCTGCGTTATCTGGCTGCATGGCCTGGGCGCCGATCGCTACGACTTCCTGCCGGTGGCCGAAGCCCTGCAGGAAACCCTGCTGACCACCCGCTTCGTTTTGCCCCAGGCGCCCACGCGTCCGGTGACGATTAACGGCGGCTACGAGATGCCGAGCTGGTACGACATCAAGGCCATGAGCCCGGCCCGTTCGATCAGCCTGGAAGAACTGGAAGCGTCGGCAAAAATGGTCACAGACCTGATCGAGGCGCAACAGAGAACCGGAATAGACACCTCGCGAATTTTCCTCGCCGGTTTTTCTCAAGGTGGCGCGGTGGTTTTCCATACCGCGTTCAAGAAATGGGAGGGACCCTTGGGCGGTGTGATCGCCCTCTCCACCTATGCGCCCACCTTCGATAATGACCTGCAATTATCCGCCAGCCAGCAACGCATCCCCACGCTCTGCCTGCATGGCCAGTACGACGAAGTGGTGCAGAACGCCATGGGCCGCAGCGCCTACGAGCATTTGAAGAGCCGTGGTGTCACCGTGGCATGGCAGGAATACCCAATGGGCCACGAAGTGTTACCCCAAGAGATACACGATATAGGCACTTGGCTGACTGAACGCCTGCGCTGAATCCCGTGTTTATGTAGCCGTATGACAGACGCACTACGCCGCGCCCGATTCTTGCATTACACTGGCCGGCGTACATTCCTTAATCAATTAATGAGATGACCGTGCTCAAAGCACTCAAGAAGATGTTCGGCAAAAGCGAGGCTGAGCCGCTCGCGCCTGTTCCCAGTGCTCCTGCCCCCAAGCCTGGCAACCGCAATGACGGTCAACAGCCCGGCCGGAACGCGCCCGCCGCCTCACCGAACAAAACCACGGTGACGCCGCCTGAACAGGTAAAGCCTGCCGCACCCACCCCAGCGCCTGTGGCCAAGCCCCGTCGCGAACGTGCGCCCAAACCGCCCGTGACCCCCTGGAAACTCGAAGACTTCGTCGTCGAACCCCAGGAAGGCAAGACCCGCTTCCACGATTTCAAACTGGCCCCGGAACTGATGCACGCCATCCAGGACCTGGGTTTCCCGTACTGCACGCCCATCCAGGCACAAGTGCTGGGCTTCACCCTGGCGGGCAAAGACGCCATCGGTCGTGCCCAGACCGGCACCGGCAAGACCGCCGCGTTCCTGATCTCGATCATTACCCAACTGCTGCAAACGCCGCCGCCCAAAGAGCGCTACATGGGTGAACCGCGTGCGCTGATCATCGCCCCGACCCGTGAGCTGGTGGTGCAGATCGCCAAGGACGCCGCCGACCTGACCAAGTACACCGGCCTCAATGTCATGACGTTTGTGGGCGGCATGGACTTCGACAAGCAGCTCAAGCACCTTGAAGCCCGTCACTGCGACATCCTCGTCGCCACCCCGGGCCGCCTGCTCGACTTCAACCAGCGTGGCGACGTGCACCTGGACATGGTCGAAGTGATGGTGCTGGACGAAGCCGACCGCATGCTCGACATGGGCTTTATCCCGCAAGTTCGCCAGATCATTCGCCAGACGCCGCCGAAAACCGAGCGCCAGACCCTGCTGTTCTCCGCGACTTTCACCGAAGACGTGATGAACCTCGCCAAGCAGTGGACCACCGACCCATCCATCGTCGAGATCGAAGCACTCAACGTTGCCAGCGAAAACGTCGAGCAGCATATCTACGCCGTCGCCGGTGCCGACAAGTACAAGCTGCTCTACAACCTGGTCAACGACAACGGTTGGGAGCGCGTGATGGTCTTCGCCAACCGCAAGGACGAAGTGCGCCGCATTGAAGAACGCCTGGTGCGCGACGGCGTCAACGCCGCGCAACTGTCGGGTGATGTGCCGCAGCACAAACGCATCAAGACCCTGGAAGGCTTCCGTGAAGGCAAGATCCGCGTGCTGGTGGCTACCGATGTAGCCGGTCGCGGTATTCACATCGACGGCATCAGCCACGTGATCAACTTCACCCTGCCGGAAGTACCGGACGACTACGTGCACCGCATCGGCCGTACCGGGCGTGCTGGGGCTGCGGGTGTGTCGATCAGCTTTGCGGGCGAAGATGACTCGTACCAGTTGCCGTCCATCGAGGCGTTGCTGGGGCGCAAGATCAGCTGTGAAACGCCGCCGACGCATTTGTTGCGCGCAGTAGAGCGCAAACGCCCTTGAGCTGAAATGCGGAAAAAAAATGTGGGAGCGGGCTTGTGTGGGAGCTGGCTTGCCTGCGATGCAGACACCTCGGTTTTTCAGTCACGCCGAGGTGATGCTATCGCAGGCAAGCCAGCTCCCACATTGGTTTCTGCGTCTGGCTGGCTACTTCCAGCGATCCGCTGCGGCGTGGTCACTGCTGCGTCCTTCTACCCAACGCGGCCCCTCACTGGTGTTCTCCTTCTTCCAGAACGGCGCCCGCGTCTTCAGGTAATCCATCACAAACGCACAGGCATCAAACGCTGCCTGCCGATGCGCACTGGCCGCGCCGACAAACACAATCGGCTCGCCCGGTTCCAGCGCGCCGATACGGTGCAGCACCTCCAGCTTGAGTAACGGCCAGCGCTGTTCGGCTTCCACGGCGATCTTGGCCAGGGCCTTTTCGGTCATGCCGGGGTAGTGTTCCAGGAACATCCCCGCCACCTCGCGCCCGTCATTGAAGTCGCGTACATAGCCGACAAAGCTCACCACCGCGCCCACGCCCACGTTGGCCGCGTGCATGGCGTTGACTTCGGCACCGGGATCAAAGGCTTCGACCTGCACACGAATGGCCATGGTCAGCCTCCGGTCACGGGTGGGAAGAAAGCGACTTCATCGCCGGCTTGCACCGGCTCGTCCAGGCTGCACAACTCCTCGTTGCGCGCACACATCAGGCTCGCTTCGTTGAGCACGGCGAATTCCGGGTCAGAAGCCAGCGCGAGGCGCACGGCATCAACGCTGGCAAACTCACCTTCCATCTCCAGCGAGTCGAAACCCACCGCTTCGGCGTAGCGCGCAAAAAACAGTACGTTGATACTCATTGCTCATCCGCCTTGAAATGCCCGCTCTTACCGCCCAGCTTTTCCAGCAGGCGAATACTCTCAATGGTCATGCCGCGGTCCACCGCCTTGCACATGTCGTAGATCGTCAGTGCCGCGACGCTGGCGGCGGTCAGGGCTTCCATCTCAACGCCGGTCTGGCCGGAGAGTTTGCAGCGCGCCACGATACGAACCGCGTCTGCACCGTCGGCACTCAGCTCCACCTTGACGCCGGTGAGCATCAACGGGTGGCAAAGGGGAATCAAGTCACTGGTTTTTTTCGCTGCCTGGATCCCGGCAATGCGGGCCACGGCAAACACGTCGCCTTTGGGATGGGCGCCGTCGACAATCATTGTCAGCGTTTCGGGCAACATGCGCACCCGCGCTTCGGCCACCGCCTCACGGAACGTCACGGCTTTGTCAGTGACGTCGACCATGTGGGCGCGACCTTGGGAATCGAGATGAGTCAGCACAGGGATACTCCTGATCAGGAGCAACGATTGTAAACCTGTAGGTCAAATTTGCGCAGGGCTGTTTATTCCATAGATGACTGTGGCGCGGGAGCAAGCTCCCTCGCCACAGGGCACCAGTGCAGGGTTAGAAACGGAAGGTAAACCCGGCGTTGATCCCGTTGTTGTTACCGCGGTTGGACAGCAAGCCGCTGTAGTTCAGCGACACCAGGGTGTCTTTGGTCAAGGCCATTTCCGCACTGGCCTTGATCACCGCGCCATCCCGGGCGACGGGCACGCTATTAACGGCAAAAGCAGTGTCGCTGCCGGCAAACTTCAGCGAGGCTTCGCGATCGGTATCACCGAACTGATGCTCCCAACCCAGCTCACCGCGCAACGTCACTGCCAAGGTGGAGCTGACTGGCAACTGCGTATGCGCACGCAGGCCCACCGTAGAAAGTGTCGCGTCCTGGCTTTGCTTGCTGGCATGCAAGGCTGCAGCACCGCCTTTTTCCTTGAACGAGTCGCTCTGATAGTTCAGGTATGTGAGGTTGGCGAAGGGTTCGAATGGGGTCCACTGGGTGTAGCCGATCTCGGCAAACACTTGGTCGGTGCGTGCATTGTAATCGGCCTTGGCATAGTCCGACTGGTTGGCGTAAGCAACCCGCCGCGAAGTATCCAGACGGTGCCAGGTGGTAGCGCCGCCCAGGCGCAAGGCAATCGCCTCGAAGCGCTTACCGCCATACACCGACAGGTGATAGTTGTCGCTGTCCGCCGAAGCCGACTGGCCATTCAGGTGGCTCTGGGTATAACCGGTCGCCGCCCCCACGCGCCAGCCGTCGCTGACCTCGGTATCCAGCCCCAGCAACACCCCACTGGTGGACGAGGAATAGCCACTGGCGTTGTTGTCACCGCTGACGTTATTGCGCCCACCGAGCAGCTGCACCCAGCCGCCGTTGTCATGGCTATCGATCTGCGCGCTGGAATCCAGTGCCTGGGCCTGTTGCAAACGAGCATTGACCGCTTCGCGAAGGTATCGACTGTCGGCCATTTGCGCCGCTGCAACATCAGAATGCAGCTGCCCCGACAATCGCTTGAATGCATCCCGAGCCTGGGCAGCGGAATCGGAAGCCAACAGGCTTTCGTAAACCGGACTGCCGGCGCCCAGCTTCTCGGCCGCCGTCGCCACAGCCCGTTCGTTGCGGGTTTGCGCGACGCTGGCGAAGGTGGTCTGGTTGCGTGCTATCGCAAGGGTCAGTTGGTTCGGTTGGTAAGCGAGTTGCGTGCCGATGAACAGGTAGTTGGGCGCGAACGCCGCAAACTGGCCATTGATACCCTGGCTGGCGCTGAGGATGTTGAACTGCTGGCCCAACAAGCTACGCGCCTCAGTGGCGGACAGCAGGTTTGGGCTGTTCTCTAAAGACACGGTCACCACACCGCCATTGAGGGTTGCAACACCGCTGCTCTGGATTTGGTCGCTGCGGCCACTGGTACCGACTTCGACGGCATACACCGAGCCAGGATTGAAGGCCACGTCGCCAGTACGCAGTGTGCCAATCGAATGCCCTGGTGCCACGCGCCCGCCATTGTTGACGGTTAAGGCGCCCACCGTGCCGGTGCCGGCCAGGGTGCCGCCCACTGTGGTCATTACGCCATTGTCCACATTACGCGTGCCCACGGCACTACCATCCACCGTCACGGCAGAGGTCAACGCACCGTCCACCGACAATTTGCCACCGCGAACCCAGGTACTGCCTGAATAAGTGTTCTGGCCTTCCAATACCAGCTCGCCATCCCCGGACTTGACCAGGCTACCCACATAGGTGCTGCCAGTGAGCACGTCCTGGCCACGGGTGAGCATCGCCTGCTCCCTGGCATGACCGATCTCGTATTCGAACTGATCATCGGCCGAGGCATTGGCGGGCAGGCCATTGAGCCAGCCTTTTTGCTGTTTGGTGGCAGCCCAGGTCGCCTGTTCGGCAGCGCCTTCTACGCGGCGGGCGCGAATGGCTTCATCGGAAATCGGGTTGGCCCAGATATCGCGGGTACCGCTGGGCAACGCCACTGCCACAGCCCCGAGGAACTGCCCCGGCCCTTGCATGGCTTTTTGCAGGTTGGGCAAGCCCCAGCCACTGACCACACCTGGTACTTGTGGGACACCCGGCGCGGCATCGTGCACCGGTTGCAGGTTGTCGTAGGTGCGGCCTCCAGTCAGTTCGCCAACCGGCGTGTCCGGGCCATCCGGCGCTTGCAGGCTGGAGGTGGTCAGCAACACGTCCCGCGCCTGGCTGGGCGTCATATAGGGGAAGCGTTGCATCACTAGCGCCAAGGCCCCGGAGACGCTCGGCGCGGCGGCCGAGGTGCCGTTTGCATTCGGGATGAGTTCGCCCTCGGGGCCGGCAGACGGAATGCCCGACACGCCCATCACGCACCACCACTTGGACGTACCGCAGCGGTTATAGACCTGGGCGCTGGTCTCGTCATAGCCCGTGATCGAAAGGAACTTGCCTTCGATATCCGGTTTGAAAAACGGCAGGTTCGCGTTGGTGTAGGGGTTGGCTCCGTGGCTGTCGTTGCCCGCCGAGATGATCTGGATAAAGGTGTTCTGACGGGCCGCGTCGGCCATGGCGTCCATCCAGGTTTTTTGCCCTGCATGAGCCTTGTCCCAGAACGGGCGATAGGCGGCGGTCATGTCACGCAGGTTTTGCGCGGCGCTGTCGCCGACGTTACCGAAGTGGTTCTCCACATCATCGCGCGAGCTCTGCCCCCAGCTCTGATTGACAATCGCCACGTTCTTCGCCGCCAGGGCGTTGTAGCTGGCCATGAACGCGTTGTAGTCGAGGTCGTTGGAGCCTAGGTAGCGGTCGTTGTCGCTGCCGCCGGTGTTGGCGACAAACAGATTGGCGTCGAAGGCAATGCCGTGCATACCGGTGCCGTTGCGGCTGGCGGCCAGCACCCCGGACATTTCCGTGCCATGCCCGTCGTTGAACGCCGGGTCGTATTCCCCTGGAATACTGAAAGGCTCACCCTGCTTGAACTCGCCGCTGGGCACTTCAAGGCGGTAGCGAGGATGGGTGGCGTAGTACTCGCCCGTGGAGGTCACCGCCTGCACCCGGTCCTGGCCCTGGGCATTCTTGCCCTGGAACTCGGAGTGTTCGGTGAGGATGCCTGAGTCCAGCACGCCAACATTGACCCCCTTGCCGGTGATGCCCAAGGCATAGGCGTAATACGCGTTGGTGCGGTCCAGGCCGGAGTTGACCTGGGCCTCCGGCGTCTTCCAGGTTTGCGCGTTGGCACTCCAGTCACGGGTTACGCCCGCCCAGGAAAGACCAGCGTTCAATTGCCCGCTCAGGTTGCTGCTCACGCCCGGCTCTACGTAGGTGTAAGGCTTGGCGGCCGGCAAGTTGGCGATAATGGCCTTGGAGAAGTCGAGGATATTGGTGGTGTAACGGCCGCTGTTGTTGAACAGCTGGCTGCGGTAGTAATCCAGGCGCGAAGCGTAGTCCAGTGGCCGTCGGGTGTCGCCGAGCATGGCGCCGATGGTCAGGTTTTCGGGTTGCAGCTCGTAGTTTTGCTTGAGGGCCGAATCGAACTTGCCGGACTGGGCAGCGAAATCCTTGGCCGCGAGATCGACGATATCCGCGTAGGCAAACCTGAGGTTTTTGTACACGGCGGTATCAGGGCCGAATAAGGCGACGGCTTTCCTGAACGCCGATTCCAATACCTGCGAGGTGTAAGGATTGTCGTCTGCATTGGCCATGGAGCCGTGGCCCAGCCATAAGGCCAGGCCGAGTGCTATGGATGTAAGGGGTATGGTCTTGAAACGAGGGGTGCGATTGCGTTGTGCCACAGTGAAGCGATTACCTGCTACGTCCATTTTCCTTTCCCTTTGTATATGTGCGTCATCAATGAGCGGTGTTTCGGGCTTTGTAATAGGCAGGGTCACGGTGAAAACCCTGGACAGGTTTTCTAAACGTTCGTCGATTCAAGGAGGTGGTATTCCGACGGGGTCAAGCAGTGTTCTTATTGTATTTACCGCAGAAAAAATGTAACAAAATGATTACAGAGATCACAAGCACCCAGGATGCGTTAACGCAGGCAAATCTCGCACAGAACAAAAACCCCGGATTTCGTGAAAAATCCGGGGTTTTTCGCAGCGGTTTCAGCGTAGTTACAGGTGGGACTCGGCGTATTCAGCCAGGATCGAACGTGGTACCCCTTGCAGCGCAATGTGCACGCCGTTCGGGAAGTCCTTGAAGCGTTCCGTCAGGTAAGTCAGCCCGGAGCTGGTCGCGGACAGGTAAGGGGTGTCGATCTGCGCCAGGTTGCCCAGGCACACCACTTTGGAACCGGCGCCGGCACGGGTGATGATGGTTTTCATCTGGTGCGGCGTAAGGTTCTGGCATTCATCAATCAGAATCAGGCTTTGCTGGAAGCTGCGACCTCTGATGTAGTTGAGGGATTTGAACTGCAACGGCACTTTGCTGAGGATGTAGTCGACGCTGCCATGGGTGTTTTCGTCATCCATGTGCAAGGCTTCGAGGTTGTCGGTAATCGCCCCCAGCCACGGCTCCATTTTTTCCGCCTCGGTACCGGGCAGGAAACCGATTTCCTGGTCCAGGCCCTGCACGCTGCGGGTGGCGATGATGCGGCGATAGCGTTTGGTCACCATGGTCTGCTCGATGGCGGCGGCCAGGGCGAGGATGGTTTTGCCCGAACCTGCGGCGCCGGTCAGGTTGACCAAGTGGATGTCCGGGTCAAGCAGCGCGTAGAGCGCCAGGCTCTGGTAGATATCACGCGGTTTCAGGCCCCAGGCTTCCTGGTGCAACAGGGGTTCCTGATGCAGGTCGAGGATCAGCAGCTTGTCGACCTGGATCTCTTTGATCCAGCCCACGAAGCCCTGTTCATCGACAATGAACTCATTGATATGCACGGCCGGCAGGTTGTCGATCAACTGTACCTGATGCCAGGTGCGGCCGTGGTCCTGACGGGTCTCGACCTTGCTGACACGGTCCCAGAACGAACCGGTCATCATGTGATAACCACGCGAGAGCATCGACACGTCGTCGACCAACTGGTCGGTACTGTAGTCCTCGGCAGCGATCCCACATGCTCGTGCCTTGAGGCGCATATTGATGTCTTTGGTCACCAGCACCACGCGCAGGTCCTTGTCGCGGGCGTGCAGGTCGATCAATTGGTTGATGATTTTGTTGTCGTTCAGGTTTTCCGGCAGCAGGCTGTTGGGCTCGCTGCGCTTGCTCATCAGGATCGACAGCAAGCCCTTGGGCCCGCTTTTGCCACGCTGGATCGGCACACCGACCTCAACATCCTCGGGCGAGGCTTCGCCCAATGTCTTGTCGATCAGGCGGATGGCCTGGCGGCATTCGGCGGCAACGCTGTGGTGGCCGCTTTTGAGTTTGTCGAGCTCCTCAAGCACGATCATCGGGATGGCGACGTGGTGTTCTTCGAAGTTCAGCAGTGCGTTTGGATCGTGGATCAATACGTTGGTATCAAGCACATAAAGGATTGGCTGGTCGGAAGAAGGGTTACGTCCATGATCATCCATACTCGGTCACCTTTGTGGGAGCCATTCGACGCAATACCTGGGCGGTGCTGCGCCTCGATTCGACCACCGACCACACCTGAGTGACGTCAAGTGCAGTGCCCACATTAGGAGTCTTGGAAGACGCCACCTGTGCTGCAGGTTTCGGCGGTCTGACTTCGTAATACCGCAAAACCCATGACAGGAAAAAGCACTTTGACGCTTTTTTGAAGTTTATTTTTCAGGATGACGAATAGCACTAGCCGAGTGCCATGTACCCCGTTAAAGTCGGAAGTCCGCCTGCATCGAAATGTCGCAGCAAATCGCCCCGAAAACACCCCATCCCCAGCAAAGCCGGGCACTTCATCGAAATGCCTCGCGACACTCCTGCCAACCCAAGCCACTCTGCGCCGTAGCCTGCAACACCATCGGCAATGCCACCCGCGCCTTGTCCTGGGTGTCGTGAAACACGATCACGCCTTTGCGCCACAGCAGCATCAACGTCAGCACCCGTTGCGCCGACTCATCAGCCTTGAGCTTGCCCGGCTCGTCCTGGGAATCGATGTCCCATAACGCCACCTGCAAACCCTGTTGCTGGAAGAATCCCTGGCTGTCCGCGCGGCGCTGCCCATACGGTGGGCGGAACAAGGGCACATAGTTTTCCGGCATCAGGTTCTGTACCAGCCCGGCACTGCGGGTGATGGAGCTTTGCCAGTCGACCCAATGGCTGTGGGAGCGGTACTGCCAGCCCTGAAGCCCCACGCACTGCCCTTGGTACAGCGCCTGCACATCGGCGGCGGAACTGCGCTCCACGCGTGTTTGCAAGCTGCTGCCAAGGACAAAGAACGTCGCGTTCATCTTTTGCTTGCGCAGGTAATCGGTGAGCCAGTCGGTATTGCCGCTGACAGGTGCAGGGCCACCGTCGAAGGTCAGTAAAAACATCCGGTCATTGAGTTCATCACCGTTGCGCTCATGATCGCCAAAGCGCGCCACTTCACTGCTGATCTGCGGAAACAGCGCGGCCTTGCGCAGCAGCTCGTCCAGATAGCGTTCGTGAAAGTGCCGACTGGGCGCGGCCCAGCCTATATAGAAAGAATTGTCACTGACTTCGAACTTGCCGGCCTGCTCGCGAAGGTCGTCCATGTTTTCCACCAGGTAGCAGAACGAGGCGTCTTCTTCGCAGCTCTGCTGGGCGAATGTGTAGTTCTCCAACAGCCGTTGCCAGAGCTGGCGACGCAGGTCATCGATGGCGGCCAGGTTGATGATCTTCAGCCCCAGGCGTTGCTTGAGCGCCGCGTCGTCCAGGGCTTCGCTGGCGAGCAGGCCGTGGGCGAACATCAGGATCTCCGCACGCGAAGCCACATCGAACAGCGCCGGGCTGGCGAGTTTTTCCGGCCAGGTACCACGGTCCAGGCTCGCGACATCCACCGGCGCGGCCTGGGCATTCAGGCACAGCAGGCAAGCCGACAATAAAAGCGCTAATCGCACACGGGGTCTTCCTCTACAGAGTCGTCGGCCACTATAGCTGATCACGTCCGCCCAGATGGCATTGGCCAGGTTCGACGGGCCTCCGGTCGGCCATGACGGATAAGTCCTACAGCTATTGCTCCTCCAATAAGTAAGAGACCTCTTGATTCCCTCCACGCTATTGAAGGGCTCGCTTACGGCTTCCTAAGATCGGCCCATCTGCGGCTCTGCGAGCAGCATGTTCCCCATCGTGTCCCGGCTGACGGCAATTTCAATTGGCGGGTCAACAGGAAAAAAGGAAGCTCCATGCCCCGCCAAAGCGATATGCGCTTCACGTTCGAGCCCTTGAAAGGCGATGCCTTCGAAGTGGTTTCATTCAGGCTTGAAGAAGGCCTGTCCCAACCGTTCAAACTGCACTTGGAACTGGCCAGCCACAACGCCGCCATCGACTTCAATAACGTGCTCGACCTGGCAGGGCTGTTCACGATCTGGCGCGGCGAAATGCCGGTGCGCTACGTACACGGCCTGGTCAGCCTGTTCACTCAGGGCGACACCGGTTTTCGTCGCACCCGCTACACCGCCGTTATCGAACCGACCCTGGCGCGTTTCGACTTGCGCTCCAACTGGCGCATCTTTCAGGGCCAGACTGTGCCCGACATCATCACCAACGTGCTTGCCGAGCAGAAACTGACCGACATCCGCAGCGAAATCTGCTTCGATCACCAACGTCGCGAATACTGCGTACAAGCCGGCGAAACCGACCTCGATTTCATCGCCCGCCTCGCTGCCGAAGAAGGCCTGCTCTACACCTTCGAACACCGCGACGACGGCCACACCCTCGTCCTCACCGACCGCGTCGGCGGCCTGGGCACCATCGGCACCCACAAACATTGCCCCGTGATCTACCAACCCATGGCCGGCGGCGATGCCACAGAACCGGCCTTGACCCGTTTTCACTACACCGAACAAGTACGCACCGCCCGCCAGGTACAACGCGACTACACCTTCACCCACCCGCGCTACAACCAGCAGCACACCGCCAGCGGCGACCAGGAGCTGAAAAACCAGCACAAGGACTACGAACGCTACGACTACCCCGGCCGCTACAAACGCGACATCGCCGGCAAACCCTTCACCAAGACTCGGCTCACCGCCCTGCGCAATGACGCCAAACTGGCGCACCTGGCCGGTGACGACGCGCGCCTGCAACCCGGGCTGGCGTTCGACCTCAACGAGCATCCCCGCGAAGACTTCAACGACCGTTGGCGCCCCATCGCCATCACCCACGAAGGCAAACAGCACACCAGCCTGGAGGAAGAGGCGTTCGGCAGCGACCACGGCAGCTCTTATGAAATGACCGCCAGCGCCATCCGCTGGACCTCGGATTGGAAGGCGCCGTTGCGTGCCAAACCCTGCATCGACGGCCCGCAGATCGCCACGGTGGTTGGGCCGCCAGGGGAAGAGATTTATTGCGATGAATGGGGCCGGGTGAAAGTGCAGTTCCCGTGGGATCGCTCGGACAAAAACAACGATCACAGCTCATGCTGGATTCGTGTGGCTCAAGGCTGGGCGGGAGAGCTTTGGGGCGCTATGGCCATCCCACGTGTGGGTCAGGAACTGATCATCGGCTACCTTGATGGCGATGCCGATCAGCCTATCGCTATCGGTCGGGCATACCGGCAAACCAACCTGCCACCGTATGAGCTGCCCAAGCACAAGACACGGATGACCATCAAAAGCCGAACTCATAAAGGCGAAGGCTTCAATGAGCTGCGTTTTGAGGATGAACTCGGGCATCAGGAAGTGTTTATCCATGCCGAAAAGGACAAGAACGTCCACATCAAAAACAACAACGGTATTTTCGTCGGCAATGATCGCAAGGAGCGAGTCGAGCACAACGAAGCCATCTCCATCGGCGACCACCGCACCGAGGACGTTGGCCAGAACGAAACCATCAGCATCGGTGCCAACCGCAGCGTGACCATCGGTGGCAACAAGGCAGAGACCATCAAGCTGGCCAAAGCCGAAACCATCGGTTTGGCCAAGGCGCTGACCATTGGCGCGGCCTACCAAACCAGCGTTGGCGCGGCCATGAACACCACCGTGGGCCTGAGCCAAAGCGAGCAGGTCGGCATCCACAAATCGGTGGCGGTGGGCAAGAAATTCACCATCGACGCCGGGGATGAATTCAAGGTCACGGTGGGCAAATCCACCTTGGTGATGAAATCCGACGGCACCGTACTGATCAATGGCCGCACCTTCGATTTCAGCGCCAGCGGCGCGGTGCAGATCAACGGCAAAGACGTGGATATCAACTAGGGGGCGTCATGGAATTTCGCAATCTGACGCCTTTTGATGCGCTGTGTTTCAGTGCGCTGGGCATGGACGACCAAGAGTACCCGGTGCTGGTTTTGAAGGTGGGCTATCGGTTGATACCCATTGACGACCAACCGGGGCAGTTTCGGGCCGAGGTACTGGATGAGGATCCGTTGGCCCTATGCACCGCTGATCGCTACTACGGCGAGGAAGGGGCAAGCAGCGTCTGCGAGGAAAGCGACCTGGCGCCATTCAAACCACGCTGTGATGTGATCGTTGCGGGCCATGCTCATGCGCCACAAGGCCAACCAGCAACGCAGTGGACCGCCGGGCTGCGCATCAGTGCGCCGCTGGCGCCGCCGCCCAGCATCGAGGTGCCCCTGCCGACGCCGCTGAGTCCCGGCGAACGACTGACCGAGTATCAGCTAATGGAATGGCAAGCCGCCCGGCAAGAAGCTTTTAAGCGTCGGGCCGACGCGCCGAGGCGCCATTACTTGCTGGACAAGCAACTCAGATTCACCGGCCCTCGCCACTTCCGTCACAGCTTGTTCGGCGGCTGGCAATTGTCCGAGCCTCAGCCCGCAACGTGTGTTCCGCTGCGCTGGGAATATGCCTTCGGTGGCAGCAGCGTAGTGCCTAATCCCGAGCACGCGATTGATGAAAACACCCCGCCCTATCTGCTCAACGAAGTTTGCTACAGCAACCCACTGGGCTGCGGCTGGATCGACAAGCGTCAAGAAGACCTTGGCTATCAACTGGACAAGCCGCTGCGCGAACTTCCCGCGCCACAGATCGAGCCCATCGACAAACCGGTGTGGCGTCTGGATCGGGTCAAACACCCCGAGGATGAACCGGACGCCCGTGGCATGGCGCAGCTCGCGGCCAGCTACAAAAACCAACCGGTTGGATTCGGCGTGGTTGGGCGTGCCTGGGCGCCTCGCCTGCCCTTGGCCGGGAGCTATGACGAGGACTGGCAGCGGGAACGCTGGCCGGGCTTGCCACGGGATTTCGACTTTGCCTACTGGAACGGTGCGCCGGTTGATCAACAGATCGAATTTCCGCCGCCCGCGTTTCGTCTTGAACTGTTCAACCTGACCGCCCCTGGCCTTACGCCCGCCGGCACATTGTGCGTCGAACTGCCCGGCCATCGCCCGTTTGTCCTAATGCGCCTGCACAAAGGCGCCATGCTGCCGCTGCCCATGCTCACCGACACCCTGCGCATCGACACCGAAGCCATGACCTTGGCGCTGACCCACCGCATCAGCCTGCCCAATCACCTGGGCATTCGCGTATTGGAAGCACGCTTCGAGACGGATCCGAATGCACCGCTGATCAAACGCGCAGCAAAGGAGGCGCTCTGACATGGCCGATAACGTCATCGCTCGCAAACAAGGCAAATGGAAGGTCGTCAGTATCGTCCCCGACGTGTGCAAGACGCCGATGGGCAGCGCCACACCACCGGTGCCCTACCCGGTCACTGCCGAGCTGAAAACCGCTACCGGCGTGGCCAAATCGGTACGTGCCAACGGCAGGCCAGTGGTGGTGTTCGACAAGAGCCTGGTGCCGACCACCAAGGGAGATGGAGCCGGCGCCGCCAAAGGTATCAAGAGCAACACCGTCGGCGGCAAATGCTACCCGTTGGAGAAGAGCAGCAGCGTACGCGCCGAAGGCAAGTTGGTGGTGCGCCATGACGACAAGTTCTGGATGAATGGGGCTTAGCGCATGGCCGAACCAATCAACCTGGCACCGGTGCGGGTGCATGCGGTCAGTGTACCCGTCCGACGTCCTGCCGACAGCATCGCCGGCCCGGACGAAATGATGCTACAGCTCGGCGAGAACGGCGGCGTGCAAGTCGACCTGTTTGGGCGGGATGCACAAGGTAATGAACTGCACGAAAGCCGGGAAATGCAGGAGTATGAATACGAGGAAATGCGCAAACGCTACTTGCGCGCCGAATTGGCGACGATGCCGCCGTTCAGTTCGTTCAAGAGTGGCAATACCATTGGGCGGGTGGTGGGTGAGACGGTGCCGGCTCAGGTGTCGGTCAGCGAGGCCAATCCACCGATTGAGGCTGAAACCGAAGAAGAAGCCATCACCGGAGAACAGATCCTAGATGGCATCCAGCTGGGCTTGGATGTGGTGGGTCTGATCCCCGTGGTCGGGGAAGTGGCCGATATTGCGAGCGGTATCATTAGCCTTTTTCGCGGGGACTACGTAGGCGCAGGTCTCTCGCTGCTCTCGGCAATCCCGTTTGTTGGCTACGCGGGCGCCGCTGGCAAGGCCGCCCGATACAGTGCGAAGATGGCCGAAGCGTCGGGCAAAACGGGTAAGGAGGTTGTTGAGAGAGAGACGAAGGAAGCGGTCGAAAAGAGGGCAAAAGAGGCGGCGGAAAAGAGAGCAAGGGAAGAGGCAGCATATAAACGCGATCTAGAAGCTAAGGATGGACAAAACGGAGCAAAAGTAAAAACACGTAAAAATAGCAAAGAGAAAGGAAAATGCGGCGAATGGCTCGCATCTATGGACATGATTGCGGATGGTTTCGATGAGGTGATCAGTGTTGAAAATAACTCCGGTCACGGCGTGGACCTCATCGGAAGAAATAGTAGGACGGGAGAAGTCAAAGTTTGGGAGGTCAAAACCACCGACGGCACCGCTCCAGGTCGTCTCAGCGAGGCTCAGAGGAGCCTAGGAGGTGAAGGCTTTACAAATGATCGACTTGCGAAAGCTGCCAGAGGGAGCGGTAACTACGGCAAAGTTCCGGCCGCGATGCGCAATGCTCGAAAAGCACAAGGCTGGTTACAAGATGCAAAAAAAAATAAACTTCCTCCGACATACGAAAAGTATGATGTATTTATAGATGATCTAGAGAAAGGGTGCAGCAAGCATCCCAACCGACCGGCAAAACCTACAACTTGGTAACAAGAGAAGCAATAAGGGTATAACAAATGAATTCGACTACAAACATAATTAAACTTGATAAAAAAGTCAGAAAATGGATATACAACTGGATCAGCACCTCCACACCAAAAGAATTATTCCTAGATGAGCCGGTAAGCGCATTTACCGACTATCTGAATGGGCAAGATATTGCGCACACTCTTGGAGATCAGGCCGAAAATTTAGCAACCTGGCATCTAATTCACTATGAAAGCACTGCACTTAACAACAATCATGACTTTAGAGAACTGGCAAATGCATCGTTCTATTATGGCCAAATGCTTGAGCTAAAAGAAACATTGGCCAATAGCGGAAAAGGCGGATCAGTTCTCCCGGCCGTGTCGGCACTTTCATTTTCCCTAGCAGCAATTTTGGGCTGGAAGAATCAATGCGCGCTACGATTCAACATAATAAGAAGGGGCCTAGATACGCCGCTACTAAACCTCCAAAACAATGAAAAACATCAAGCAGGAACGCTATTTCGCCACTTCTGGTTTCTGATAGAACTCTACGCAAAAAGCACTAACAAAGACATAGACACATCACCATACTCGTACCCGCCAGAACTCTCCCCTTACCAGCAAGCCCTCAACAACTGGGACACTGCAGACCAGGCACTCTTACAAGTATTAATTTCTTCAATGGCGGACTTTCACCTTTCAAATGCAAGAACGCCACCACAGGATAACGTGCTTGAATTTGATTATGAAGAACGTATGCTCTTCCCATACGAAATTCTTGCATTTCTCAGAATTCGAGAGTGGGCTAACCTTAAAAACCCATCAAGCTTTGATCACCCGCTAATGCAACACCCACTAGCTCAGCTACCTGCTACTCTCATCGAACAAAATAATGAACACTTTAATAATGTAATTGATAAATTCAAAAAAGAGTTTCCTATTGACAATTGAAAGCCGCAAGGACGAAATCCTTGCACGCTAGCCTCTAAGCAGTTGCCGCTATTCCCTTTGCAGGCGATGCGTTAAAAGGCGGTGTACTTATTGAAAAAGGCATCAACAAGCCGGAGCTCAGGGTGGCAGGGAGATATTCGGAAGAGCTGCACTTGTCGTTGAAAAAAAGGCAATAGATCTACCTTTACCTAAAGGGAAAAATGGCGGGAAATTTTCAGGTATGAAAAGTTTTTATTACGCCCTTACAAACCAGGCACATGCAAAGCAAAAGGTTTGACAGGCCATCATGTCGTACCAGACCCCGCATTCAGACGAGGTCCACGCCAAGGCCCCAACAGAAAACGAATCCCTGAAGGTATCCCACCAGGGTCCCGTGGGACAGTCGGCGCGGGTGACTTCTAAAGGAAGTTAAAGATGTCCTCAAAACAACCAAATTCGCTGATTATGAATACTGGATCAGCAATCAACAGGGACATGTATTACATGTCATGCTCATTCGTAGATCGCACTTTTGACGAACCTTATTCTCGACTTTTTTTCTACCAAGACAAGAATAAGGACAAGTGGTTCTATCATGACCTGCCAGACTGGCATGTGGTCTCAACCTGCTTCCCTCCGCCGACCTCAGGAGCAACACGTAAAATCTACGCACTCAGCGAAGAAGGCTACATTGAGTGCTTTAGCAGAGATGCAATTAGCGTTGAAAAGATACAAGATGCCGGCCTCGACCCATCCAGCAAAATGTATGGATACGTCAACAAAATAAAATATATAGATGGTCAGTTGTATAGCTGTGGCCACAGAGGACAGATCTATAGAAGAAACGAGTCCGCCTGGGAGCATTTTGATGATGGCATACTTCAAAAAAACAAGTTAATCATAGCAAACACTGACATGAGCTTTATGGAGAGCGTAAAGCTTTCCATAGACCAAACCCTTGACTTGTTTGATATAGACGGTTCAACGGGCGATATCTACGTTGTCGGAACTGATGGCTTTCTAGCAAATCACGATGGAGCCCAATGGCACAAATTACCTCGCCTAACAGCCGCTGACCTTCATTGTATCTATATCTCATCCTCTGGAATTGTCTGGGTCGTTGGTTCACAGGGGACAATAATCAATGGGAGCGCACGATTGGGTTTTAAAGTGCTCGCCCGAAAGAAAATAGATGCTGACTTTTATTCAGCAACTGAATTCCAAAATAATATCTACATCGGAGCCAATAACGGCATTTACAAACTTATCGACAACACAATCAAAAAGATCGACATCACAGCTAAAGAGGTCAGCTCCATCGAGTCAAAAGACGGTGTCTTGTGGGCACTTTCATCTGAAAAATTACTGCGTTTTGACGGGGTTCGCTGGGACGAGTTCGTCCACATAGATAACTAACCGCGTCTACAAGTCTAATAACCACCCTCCAAAACTATGTATTTTTTGAGGACATACCGGAGGCAAACCATGAATGAAGAGCAGTTTTTCAAAGACTTCGATGCCCATCGATGGGACTTTACCATTGTCGACCAAGAATACGAAGAGCAGCCGGTCCTTCAAGTTGGGTTAGTGGTAACTTTTTACCTGGCAGATGCTTACCTTCCAGCTCGCCGAAAACACATTGCTGAGGCGTTTGAGCTTTATTGTAGGCATTTCGGTGAAAAACTGATTTGGGGATACATGGGCAGTGAAAAAATAATAAAGCAAGATTTTTGCTCGCAAACGATGAACAGATACCTTTCTTACATTCAATCTGATGGATTTTCTGACTCGGCGTCTTTTATGTGGTCATCACAACAAGGGTTCGAGCATCCAGGGAAATACATGTTCGAAGCACTACTTCCAGTGGAATGGTTCGAGCGAATTCACAGCGCGCTAACAACAATAAGATTCTATCTTCCAGTAGAAGAACTAAAAAATAATGGAGGCATTAACTTTGAAAAACTCATTGTAGACATGTGCAACATTTTACGCCCTTTGCATGGATCCGCAGGACTGGGCATTCAAAATAGTTACGAAATACAAAATTATCAGCACGTTGAATATGAGCTATTAGAAAACTATAGGGGCTTAGATTTAACGCTCTTGATTGCAAACGAGAGCTGGCGCACCGGCTACAGCAACCTCAACTGGTATACCTACCTTGCCCACCATTGGGTAAGCAAATTAGGGACAACCGAGGATTTGCTCGAACAACTCAACGACATACGCATAGGCATTTTGCCTTACGAATGGGGCACCATTTTTCGTGCTGGAGACTGGCCTGCCCTGGGCAAAGCGGATGTCGACCCTCGCCCCGAGCTATATGTGATGGTCAATGAAGTGCTCAAACCCTTGCGGGTCAGCAATATTGGCTCATTGCACTACGGCTCGATTGCCGGTGAGGTGCGCCTCAACGAGCGCACCAGCAACCAATGGATGCGCCGTTTTGACCGTCCCAGCGACTCCCCGAGGCCCCCGCCTTCACCGCTTTATCGCCGTGTATCAGCAGCGGAGCAACAACAGCTGAACGCTAGCAGGCAGATGCTTGATGACCTTTTCAGCCAAGCCCCTGACGATAAATTCAAACTGTAATCAACCCTTCTGGCTTCAGCTATTTCAGGCTCTGTCGCCTTCACTGGCAAGGCCTGATCATCGGCAACGGGGTCGGCGTCGACCTCAGTGATTAATTGCCGGATTTGGAGCAGTTGTGCACGACTGGAGAAAAAAATGACTGATCCCACACCCAGCAAAAACATGCCTGCAACAGGACATAACAATCAGCTCTTCAACTACTTGCCACAGGACGCCAGTAACGAAACGGCCGCCCTCAGCGTGGAGCAAGCCAAGCCGAAGCCGCCCGTACTGCTGGCAGACCCTGAATACGATATACGCGGCGTGGCCTGGAACCCGCTGTGCGACGCCGCCACGCCGCTGATCGGCCTGGTCATCCGCCTGCGCCGTCTGGACCACCACAATGACGTACCGGCGCTGTACCAAAGCGTCAGCAACCAGATCATCGCGATCATGGAAGAAGTCCGCAAGCTCGACTACGACGCCAGCATGCTCAAGGCCTATTCCTACAGCCTGTGCCTGTTGGTGGACGAAGTGGTCATGCGCACCACCTGGGGCAGGCTCTCTACCTGGAGCGCCCGCTCATTGCTCAGTCAATTCCACGGCGAGACCCAAGGCGGCGAAAAAATCTTCACCATCATGAACAACATGATTCCCGAAGCCGCCAAGTACCAGCATGTGCTGGAGTTCATGTACCAATGCCTGATCTCCGGCCTCAAAGGCAAATACGGCGCCCATAGCAAGGGCGATGACGAAATACACAAAATCATCGACCAGTTGCACGGTCTGCTGCGCCCTCTTCGTGGCGAAACACCCAAGCGCCTGACCGACCCGCTGACGAACGTCGCGCCGCGCAACTACCGGATCAAACGCACCTGGCCATTGTGGACGCCGTGGGCCATGGCCGCCGTAGTACTGACGGTCGCCTACACGGTCTACTCGATTCGCTTGAACACCATCACCCAGCAAGTATTGGCGTCTCTGGAGCGGATCCTCAGCCTCTAGCCGTTTTCCAGAGCACTCGTCCAGTTGTCGTATCAGCGCCAACATGTGCCTATCACCATCATAGGTGGAGTCAAAACGCCCCAACCCCTAGAATCGCGCCCACGCTACACGCCACGATTCCAGGAGCCAACTTCATGCTGATGGTGATTTCCCCCGCCAAAACCCTCGACTTCGAGTCCAAGCCGGTCACTGCGCGCTTCACCCAGCCGCAGTACCTGGACCACTCCCAGGAACTGATCGAGCAACTGCGCGAACTGAGCCCGGCGCAAATCAGTGAGTTGATGCACGTCTCCGACAAGATCGGTGGCCTCAACGCCGCGCGTTTCGGCAGTTGGACGCCGGCCTTCACTCCGGACAACGCCAAGCAGGCGCTGCTGGCGTTCAAGGGCGACGTGTATACCGGCCTGAATGCCGAGACTTTCAGCGAGGCTGATTTCAGCTATGCTCAGGACCATCTGCGTATGCTCTCGGGCCTGTACGGCCTGCTGCGCCCGCTGGACCTGATGATGCCGTATCGCCTGGAGATGGGCACCAAGCTGACCAACGCCCGCGGCAAGGACCTTTACGCGTTCTGGGGCACGCGCATCAGCGAGTGGTTGAATGAAGCACTGGCCGAGCAAGGCGACGATGTGCTGCTCAACCTGGCGTCCAATGAGTATTTTTCGGCGGTCAAGCGCACGGCCTTGAAGGCACGGATCATCAACACCGAGTTCAAGGACCTGAAGAACGGCCAGTACAAGATCATCAGCTTCTACGCGAAAAAAGCTCGGGGCATGATGAGCCGGTTTGTGATTGAAGAACGCATCAACGATCCGGCCAAGCTCAAGCAGTTCGATGTACAGGGCTATCGCTTCAATGCGGAGCAGTCCAAGCCGGATAACCTGGTGTTTTTGCGCGATCACGCACCGGAATAAGGCCTGTACAGCCACCAACATCAACTGTGGGAGCTGGCTTGCCTGCGATAGCGGAGGGTCAGCCGACTCACATGTCGCTGATACACCGCTATCGCAGGCAAGCCAGCTCCCACATTTTTTGCCTGCATTTCACCCCACCAATCGTCATTTATTTGACGTCAAAAAATATCAAGACACATCTCTAACAATTTCTTCACTCGACACTCGTCGGTTTTTTTCGTAGTGGCACCACTTTTTTTTAACGGTAGTGGCACAAAACTACCCTCTCGCACCAACTCCCCATAACTACTGGCCTAAATAGCAAGTGCTATCAATATAGTACTAGTGCCATCTTTTCTAATATTTCAAAAAATTACCAGAAAGGGGATGAGCGGCCCGGAACTTCATCCGGAAGCACCGCTCATACCACCGGTAACGAAATTCTCTGTTTACGTAAGAGATGACTTACATACCGACCAACGGAAGTAGCCAAGTTGTCATAAAGCACTTTGGCTCGAGGGTCATATCATCAACTGATTGAGTTGAGGGCGGCGATAAGGACTCATTGCCAACCCCCTAAAGGCCAAGGCAGCGCTGACCTAAATGAGCCAGTGTTAACACCCAAGGCATTGATATTAAAAGGCTTATTGCCTGTATCAAAGCCCTGCGGCACTGGCGCCGGACCCTTCCGCCATGGAAAACCGGCTGCATTTCAGGGCAAGCCCCAATAATAAGGCCACGTTGCGCACAACTTGAGTGCAATAGTTAGTCACTCGTTATTCAACATGCCTGCACGCGGTAAGTCGGCGTCTATTCGCCCAACTTTCGCGGCATCAGTGACGCTTGCAAACATGAACTCCGGCCATCTAATGGCATGATTTAAACATAGAGGTAATTGCGATGCGCATCAGCATATTTGGTTTGGGTTACGTTGGCGCCGTGTGTGCCGGTTGCCTGTCTGCCCGTGGCCATGAAGTGGTCGGCGTAGACATCTCCAAGGACAAGATTGACCTGATCAATGCGGGTAAATCCCCCATCGTTGAACCGGGTCTGGGCGAACTGTTGAGCCAAGGCATCGCAACCGGTCGACTGCGCGGTACCACCAACTTCGCCGAAGCCATCCGCGACACCGACCTGTCGATGATCTGCGTCGGTACGCCGAGCAAGAAGAACGGCGACCTGGAACTGAACTACATCGAGTCGGTATGCCGCGAGATCGGTTTTGTACTGCGTGACAAGACCACCCGCCACACCATCGTGGTGCGCAGCACCGTACTGCCGGGCACCGTCGCCAACGTGGTAATCCCGATCCTCGAAGACTGCTCCGGCAAGAAAGCCGGCGTTGATTTCGGCGTCGCGGTCAACCCGGAATTCCTGCGTGAATCCACCGCCATCGCCGACTACGACCTGCCACCGATGACCGTTATCGGCGAGTTCGATAAAGCCTCCGGCGACGTCCTGCAGTCGCTGTACGAAGAGCTCGACGCGCCGATCATCCGCAAGGACATCGCCGTTGCCGAGATGATCAAGTACACCTGCAACGTATGGCACGCCACCAAAGTCACCTTCGCCAACGAGATCGGCAACATCGCCAAGGCCGTCGGCGTTGACGGTCGTGAAGTGATGGAAGTGGTCTGCCAGGACAAGACCCTCAACCTGTCCCAGTACTACATGCGCCCAGGCTTCGCTTTCGGCGGTTCGTGCCTGCCAAAAGACGTGCGCGCCCTGACCTACCGCGCCGGCTCCCTGGACGTGGAAGCACCGTTGCTCAACTCGCTGATGCGCAGCAACGAATCCCAGGTGCAGAACGCCTTCGACATCGTCTCCAGCCACGACAAGCGCAAAGTCGCCCTGCTGGGCCTGAGCTTCAAGGCCGGTACCGATGACCTGCGTGAAAGCCCATTGGTAGAACTGGCGGAAATGCTGATCGGCAAGGGCTACGACCTGAGCATCTACGACAGCAACGTCGAGTACGCCCGTATGCACGGCGCGAACAAGGACTACATCGAAGGCAAGATCCCGCACGTGTCGTCCCTGCTCAACTCGGATTTCGATGATGTGATCAACAACTCCGACGTGATCATCCTCGGTAACCGTGACGAGAAGTTCCGCGCCCTTGCGCACGAAGCCCCGCACGGCAAGCAAGTGGTCGACCTGGTGGGCTTCATGTCCAAGGCCACCAGCGTGAGCGGCCGTACCGAAGGTATTTGCTGGTAACAGCAACGGCAAGTTTCAGGCTGCCAGTGGCTTACCCCAGCGCTTGCAGCCTGAAGCCTCCTCACCTTGCGGATGACGCTTATGTCCAAGTTAAAACATGTATTTCTGCAATCGGCCGGCTGGCTGTTCTTTCTCAGCCTGCTGATGGGTCTCGCCCTGCTGTTGCCGGCGAGCACCTTCGATTCGCAATCGAAGAATTTTATTTTCCTGATTGGTGCCGTGGGTATCTGGCGCTACTCGATGGGCGCGACGCATTTCTTTCGCGGCATGCTGTTCCTGTACGTGGTGTACCCGCACCTGCGCCGCAAAGTGCGCAAGCTCGGCAAGGCCGCCGACCCGTCCCATGTGTTCCTGATGGTCACCAGTTTTCGTATCGATGCGCTGACCACCGCACAGGTGTACAGCTCGGTGATTCGCGAAGCCATCGACTGCGGCTTCCCTACCACCGTGGTGTGCTCGCTGGTGGAAATGTCCGATGAGCTGCTGGTGAAAAGCCTCTGGGAAAAGATGAACCCGCCGGCTCACGTCAAGCTCGACTTCGTGCGCATCGCCGGTACCGGCAAGCGTGACGGCCTGGCCTTCGGTTTTCGCGCCATCTCGCGCCACCTGCCGGACGACCGCGCCGTGGTCGCCGTGATCGATGGCGACACCGTGCTGGCCGAAGGCGTGGTGCGCAAGACCGTGCCGTGGTTCCAACTGTTCGGCAATGTCGGTGGCCTGACCACCAACGAATTCTGCGAAGTGCGCGGCGGCTACATCATGAGCGAATGGCACAAACTGCGCTTCGCCCAACGCCACATCAACATGTGCTCCATGGCCCTGTCCAAGCGCGTGCTGACCATGACCGGGCGCATGTCGGTGTTCCGCGCCAGCGTAGTGACTGACCCGGGCTTTATCGCCGACGTGGAAAGCGACTCGCTGCAACACTGGCGCCTGGGCCGCTTCAAGTTCCTCACCGGGGATGACAAGTCCAGCTGGTTCAGCCTGATGCGCCTGGGCTACGACACCTTCTATGTGCCGGATGCCGCGATCAACACCGTGGAACACCCGCCGGAAAAGAGCTTTATCAAGGCCAGCCGCAAGCTGATGTTCCGCTGGTACGGCAACAACCTGCGCCAGAACTCCCGTGCACTGGGACTGGGCGTGCGTCGCCTCGGCCTGTTCACCAGCGTGGTGCTGTTCGACCAGCGCGTATCGATGTGGACCTCCCTGCTCGGCCTGACCGTGGCCATGATCGCCACCTTCAAGTACGGCGGCGCGTTCATCCTCGCCTACCTGCTGTGGATCGGTATCACCCGCCTGATCCTCACCCTGCTGTTGTCGTGCTCCGGCCACAAGATCGGCCCGGCCTACCCGCTGATTCTCTATTACAACCAGATCATGGGCGCGTTGGTGAAGATCTACGTGTTCTTCCGCCTTGATCAACAGTCCTGGACCCGCCAGGACACCAAACTGACCCGCGATTTGGCCAGCTTTCAACGTTGGTTCAACACCTGGTCGTCTCGGACCATGACCTTCTCCGCCGGCAGCATCTTCGTTGCCGTGTTGCTGATGATGGTCTGACCCTGCCAAGCCTGAATTAACCTAGGAATTACACCCGATGAATAGCCAAGTAAACGCCAACGTTGTCCACGAATCCGAAGCCCAGCGCCAACACGCTCGGGTGAAAATCCCGGCCAAGCTGCGCTTCTTCAACAGCGACCGCACGCCGACCGAAGCAAAGGTTATCGACCTGTCCGCCGGCGGCCTGGCTTTCACCGCCACCCAGCCGCTCACCATCGGCCAAGTGCACAAGGGCCGCCTGCAGTTCGTGATCGATAACCTCGGCCTGGCCATGGACGTGGAGCTGCAGATTCGCTCCTACGACCGCCAGACCGGCCGCACCGGTTGCCAGTTCCAGAACCTCGATGCCCAGGATATTTCTACCCTGCGCCACCTGATCACCTCGCACCTGTCCGGTGACATCGTGACCATGGGCGACGTACTCGCGACCCTGCAACGCGATAACTTCACCAAGGCACGCAAGGTCAAGGACGGCGGCAGCGGCATGACCGCGTTCGGTCGCCTGCGCGTCGTGACCTTCAGCCTGGCGATCTTCCTGGTGGGCCTGGCGGCCTTCGGTTTTGTGGTCAAGTCGCTCTACGGCATGTACTTCGTCAGCCACGCCCAGGCAGGCCTTGTGAGCGTACCGGGCATGAACGTGACCATGCCCCGTGACGGCACCGTGCAAAGCCTGCTCAAGGGTGATTCGGTAGCAGCCAAGGGCGCGCCGCTGGCGACTTTCAGCACCAGCATGCTCGACGTGCTCAAGGGCCACCTGGACGAAGACCAGTTGCAACCGGCCAAGGTCGAAGAACTGTTCGGCAAGCAAATGACCGGCACCCTTACTTCGCCGTGCGATTGCGTGGTGGCCCAGCAATTGGTCGCCGACGGCCAGTACGCCAGCAAGGGGGATGTGATCTTCCAACTGGTGCCGCGTGGCAGCCAGGCCAATGTGGAAGCGCGCTTCAGCTATCGCCAGTTCGGTGATGTGCGCCCAGGTACCCCGGTGAGCTTCCAGGTCGCCGACGAAGAACAAGTGCGCACCGGCACCATCGTCAGCAGCACCAGCCTGAACAGCGCCGACCTGTCCTCCGACATCCGCGTGCAGATCAAGCCTGATGCACCGCTGGACAGCACCTACGCCGGCCGCCCGGTGGAAGTCACCAGCGACCGTGGCCCATCGCTGAACTGGCTGATCGACAAAGCCATGGCTCACGGTCTGTAAGCGAGGACATGCCTGTGACTCTTCCAAATACACCGTTGACCCATGTGGGAGCCGGGCTTGCCCGCGATGCAGGCGACTCGGTGCATCAGTTGCACCGCAGCGATGCCATCGCAGGCAAGCCAGCTCCCACACAGAGCAAATTTCACTTGGCCTCTGCGTACTGCGCGCTGGCACTGGCCGTGAGCCTGGCCGGTTGCGCCGGCCTGCCCGACCAGCGCCTGGCCAACGAAGCCCTCAAGCGCGGCGACACCGTCACCGCGCAGCAGAATTACCAGCAACTGGCAGACCTGGGCTACAGCGAGGCCCAGGTGGGCCTGGCCGATATCCAGGTCGGCACCCGCGACCCAGCGCAAATCAAGCAGGCCGAAGCCACCTACCGTGCGGCGGCAGACACCTCGCCCCGCGCCCAGGCACGCCTGGGTCGCCTGTTGGCGGCCAAGCCCGGCGCCACTGAGGCCGAACACCATGAAGCCGAAAGCCTGCTGAAAAAAGCCTTTGCCAATGGTGAAGGCAATACCTTGATCCCGCTGGCAATGCTGTACCTGCAATACCCCCACAGCTTTCCCAACGTGAATGCCCAACAGCAGATCAGCCAATGGCAGGCGGCGGGTTACCCGGAGGCCGGCCTGGCCCAGGTGCTGCTGTATCGCACCCAGGGTACCTACGACCAGCATCTGGATGATGTGGAGCGCATCTGCAAAGCCGCGCTGAACACCACCGATATCTGCTACGTCGAACTGGCCACGGTCTATCAGAAAAAACAGCAGCCGGAACAACAGGCCGAATTGCTCAAGCAGATGGAAGCCGGCTACAGCCGTGGCACCGTGACTGCGCAGCGCGTCGACAGCGTGGCCCGCGTACTCGGCGATGCCACCCTCGGCACCCCGGACGAAAAAACTGCCCAGGCGTTGCTGGAAAAAATCGCCCCTGGCTACCCGGCGTCCTGGGTCAGCCTGGCGCAACTGCTCTACGACTTCCCCGAACTGGGCGACGTCGACCAGATGATGAAGTACCTCGACAACGGCCGTGCCGCCGACCAGCCACGCGCCGAATTGCTGCTGGGCAAGCTCTACTACGAAGGCAAGTGGGTGCCCGCCGATGCCAAGGCTGCCGAGGCGCATTTCGAGAAAGCCGTGGGCCGTGAAGTGGCCGCCGATTACTACCTCGGCCAGATCTACCGCCGTGGCTACCTGGGCAAGGTCTACCCGCAAAAGGCCCTGGACCACCTGCTGACCGCAGCGCGCAACGGCCAGAACAGCGCCGACTTCGCCATCGCCCAACTGTTTTCCCAAGGCAAGGGCACCAAGCCCGACCCATTGAACGCCTATGTCTTCAGCCAGTTGGCCAAGGCCCAGGACACACCAGAGGCTAATGACCTGGTCACCCAGCTCGAAGCACCGCTGACGCCTGCGCAACGCGTCGAAGGCCAACGCCTGGTGCAACAGGAACTGGCCGCCCGCGGCACCCTGGCCCAAAGCACGCTGCAACTGCACGCCCTGCAAGAAGAAGACGGCGAGGAATCCCTATGAAGCTCAACCCATTCGTCAAGGCCGGTATCGGCCTGACCTTCGCCCTGCTGTGGTCGTGCCCGACCCTGGCCGCGCTCACCGAAGCCAAGAACTTCGGCCTGGAAGTCAAAGCCACCGCGCAGTCCGAAGACGACCGCGACCTCGGCACCCAGAAAGGCGGCGACGTCAACGGCATCGGCCTTGACGTTCGCCCCTGGATCTACGGCGAAAGCGGCGCGTGGAGCGCCTATGCCATGGGCCAGGCGGTGGTGTCCAGCGACATCATCGAGACCGACACCCTGCAACAGTCGGCCGATGACACCACCGAGCAGCAGTCGAGCAACGACGACCGCAAGGCCAAGAAAAACTACCTGGCCCTGCGTGAGTTCTGGGTCGGCTACAGCGGCTTCACGCCCTACCCCGGCGAGATCCTCAAGTTCGGCCGTCAGCGCCTGCGCAATGACGACGGCCAATGGCGCGACACCAACATCGAAGCGCTGAATTGGACCTTCGACACCACCTTGCTCAAGGCCAATGTCGGCGCTGCCGAACGTTTCAGCGAATACCGCACCGACCTCAAGGAACTGTCGCCGGTCGACAAAGACCGCCAGCACTTCTACGCCGACGCTGCCTACCAGTGGACGCCGGGCCAGTGGATCGGCGTGCGCGGCCATCACACCCATGACGACGGCAAGCTCGACTACGCCGAACCGGGTGTCGCCAGCGACCCGCTGGACAAGCGCGAAAACGGCGACCTGACCTGGCTGGGCATCGAAGCCAACAGCGACGCCTACAACTGGCGCAACACCAACACCGTCAACTACTGGGCAAGCATCACCGGCATGCGCGGCGACCGCGACAAGGTCAACGCCTTGAACGCCGACGGCACACGCCCCACCAGCGCCAAGCGCAGCGATGACCTGAGCGGCTGGGCCACCGACATCGGTGTGCGCCTGCGCCTGGACCCGCAGTGGCAAGTGGGTGCGGCCTATTCCCGTGCCAGCGCCGAATACGAGCAGAACGGCCTGCAAAGCAACCGTTCGAACTGGACCGGCACCCAGTCCCGCGTGCATCGCTTCGGTGAAGCGTTTCGCGGCGAGATGAACAACATGCAGTCCATGAGCCTGTTCGGTTCCTGGCAGCTGCGCGAGGACTATGACGCCAGCCTGGTGTACCACAAGTTCTGGCGCGTGGACGGCAACAAGCCGGTGGGCAGCAACGGTATCGACGCGGTGCAGAACAACACCGACGACGTCACCGGCGCGATCCTCTCCAGCACCTCCCTGCCCCTTGAAGACGGCAAGAAAGACCTCGGCCAAGAGATGGACCTGGTGGTCACCAAGTACTTCAAGAAAGGCTTGCTGCCTGCGGCGCTGAGCCAGTCGATCGACGAGCCTTCAGCCCTGGTGCGTTTGCGTGCCGGCGTGTTCAAGCCCGGCGATGCCTATGGCAGCCAGGTCGACTCCTACATGCACCGCGCGTTTGTCGACGTGGTCTGGAAATTCTGATGGGAGCCTGCGCCATGAATGCTCAAAGCCTACTCGTCGCGGCAATGCTGATGGCCAGCGCCACAGCGTTCGCCGATACGGCGGCCAAGGCGCCGATCATCGCCAAGGAACTGCAACAGGCCAAGAACTACACCATCTCCAGCCCGCCCACCGCGCCGCTGGAAATGGCCAAGCCGGCGCTACCCGACCTGTCGGGCTACACCGCGCAGGCGATGGAAAAGAAAATCGTCAAGACCAAGGCGGGCAAAATCAGCATCCGCCGCATGATGCAGGAAGACGCGCTCAAGGACTTTATCGGCGGTGACAACAAGATGGCCGAATGGGTAGTGCGCCAGCATGGCATTCCCCAGGCGATCTTCGTCGATGACGGCTACATGAACCTCAAGGACCTGCTGGGCAAGGTGCCCAAGCAGTACTTCAGCGAAACGTCGCCGGGCGTGTTCCTGGCCAAGTTGCCGATCGTGGTGGGCCGTAAAGGCATCCTCGATATCGACAAAAACACCCAGGAACTGCGCCTGTCCCAGCAAGCCGGCTCGTTTTTGATCAACGACGGCCAGCTGTTCGTGCGTGACACCAAAGTCACCGGCTGGGATGAAAAAACCAACGGCCCCGCGCTGTTCAAGTCGGCCAAGGAATTCCGGCCGTTCCTGCTGGCCTGGGGCGGCACCGAGACCTATATCTCCAAGACCAAGATGGCCAGCTTCGGCTACGCCAACAGTAAGTCGTACGGGGTGAGTATTTCCCAGTACACGCCGAACATGGCCAAGGTGCTCAAGCGCCCCGAGCCGACCGGTTGGATCATCGACTCCGAGTTCTCGGACATGTGGTACGGCTTCTACTGCTACGAGACCACGGGCTTTGTGATCAAGGGCAATACCTACAAAGACAACATCGTCTACGGCATTGACCCCCATGACCGTTCCCACGGCCTGATCATCGCGGACAACACCGTGTACGGCACCAAGAAGAAGCACGGCATCATCATTTCCCGGGAAGTGAACGACAGCTTCATCTTCAACAACCGCAGCTACGACAACAAGCTCTCGGGCCTGGTGATCGACCGTAACAGCGTAAACAACCTGATCGCCGACAACGAGATCTACCGCAACCACACCGACGGCATCACCCTCTATGAGAGCGGCGACAACCTGCTGTGGGGCAACAAGGTGATCAGCAACCGTCGCCACGGGATCCGCGTGCGTAACAGCGTGAACATCAAGCTTTACGAAAACACCTCGATGGCCAACGGCCTGACCGGCGTGTACGGCCACATCAAGGACTTGACCGACACCGACCGCGACATCGCCCTCGACCCGTTCGATGCCAAGGTGTCGCTGATCGTGGTTGGCGGTGAACTGGCGGGTAACGGCAGCGGGCCGCTGTCTATCGACTCGCCGTTGAGTATCGAGCTGTATCGCGTGTCGATGCTGGCGCCGACCAAATCCAGCGGCATCAGCTTCTCCGGCATCCTGGGCGACCGCCAGGAAGAAATTCTCGACCTGCTGGTGCGCCAGCAGAAAGCCGTGCTGATCGACCCCGTCGAACGCCAGACCGAATTGCAGGACTGAGGATGACCCTTATGCACCCACACATGATCAAACTGCTGAGCCTCTCGGGTCTGACCCTCGGCCTGCTGGCGGCCAGCCAGGGCGTACGCGCCGATGAAGTCAAAGCGCCTACCTTCACCGCCGAACCGTGCTGCAGCCTGTGCCCGGCCGCCCATGACGCGAAGAACTACACCACGCGCTACCAACAGAACTTCACCACCTTGGTGCAAGCCCAGGGCGACTGGCTGTTCCGTACCCAGGAAGACCTGCGCACCGAGTTCGACACCACCCCGGCCGGCTACAAGCGCATGCAGCAGTTGCACGATGCGTTCAAGAGCAAGGGCGTGGAACTGGTGGTCGTCTACCAGCCAACCCGTGGCCTGGTGAACCGCAACAAGCTCAACCCCGAGGAAAAGGCCAAGTACGATTTCGACAAGGCCCTGACCAACTACAAAACCATGCTCGGCCGCTTCGCCAAGATGGGCTACGTGGTGCCAGACTTGTCGCCGCTGACCAACGAGCAACTGCCAGATGAGTTGCCGGCCCACGATTTCTACTTCCGTGGCGACCAGCACTGGACCCCATACGGCGCCCAGCGCACCGCGAAAATCGTCGCGGCCAAGGTCAAGCAGATGCCGGAATATGCCGAGATTCCCAAGCGTGAATTCGAGACCAAGCGCTCGGGCCGCATGGGCAAGACCGGCACCCTGCACAACATGGCCGGGCAACTGTGCGGCACCAGCTATGCGATCCAGTACATGGACCAGTTCACCACCGAGCCCAAGGGCGAAGCCGGTGACGGCGACCTGTTCGGCGATTCGGGCAACCCGCAGATCACCCTGGTGGGCACCAGCCACAGCGGCAAGAACTACAACTTCGCCGGCTTCCTGGAAGAAGAAATCGGCGCTGACATCCTCAACGTCGCCTTCCCCGGCGGTGGCCTGGAAGGCTCGATGCTGCAGTACCTGGGCAGCGATGAATTCCAGAAGAGCCCACCGAAGATACTGATCTGGGAATTCTCGCCGCTGTACCGCCTCGACCAGGAAACCATCTACCGCCAGATGATGGCGCTGCTGGACAACGGTTGCGAAGGCAAGACCGCGCAGATGTCGGCCAGCACCACGCTCAAACCGGGCAAAAACGAACTGATGGTCAACAGCGCCAACAAAGACCTGCGCAACGCCAACCATCAGGTCGATATCCGCTTCGCCGATCCGTCGGTGAAAACCTTGCAAGCCACCCTCTGGTACATGAACGGGCGCCACGAGGACATCAAGATCGAGAAACCCGAAACATCCGATACAGACGGGCGTTTCGCCTTTGAACTGCGCACCGATGAAGACTGGGCCTCGCAGAACTTGCTGGCCGTGGAAGTGCAGGGCCCCGAAGCGGGCGCTGCGGCGCAGAAGGTTGAAGCGAAAATTTGCACACGCAACGTATTCCCAAGCGGTGGTCAGCAGACCGCCCAACTCGGGAAGTGAGGTTACTTATGCAAAAGTTATTGCTCCCTACCCTGCTGGGCCTGGCCGTGTTTGCCGGCTCCGTGAATGCGGCCGCGCCGTTGCGCCCGCCTCAGGGCTATTTCGCACCGATCGAAGCGTTCAAGACCGGCGACTTCAAGAATGATTGCGACAGCATGCCAACGCCCTACACCGGGCCATTGCAGTTTCGCAGCAAGTACGAAGGCTCCGACAAGGCCCGTTCGACCCTGAATGTGCAGTCGGAAAAAGCCTTTCGCGACAGCACCGCCGACATCACCAAGCTGGAAAAAGACACCAGCAAGCGCGTGATGCAGTTCATGCGTGACGGTCGCCCGCAGCAGCTCGAATGCACGCTCAACTGGCTGGTGTCATGGGCCAAGGCGGATGCGTTGATGTCCAAGGACTTCAACCACACCGGCAAGTCCATGCGCAAATGGGCATTGGGCAGCATGGCCTCGGCCTATGTGCGCTTGAAGTTCTCCGAGTCGCAGCCGCTGGCCCAGCACCCGCAGGAAGCCCAGCAAATCGAAGCCTGGTTCAACAAGCTGGCCGACCAGGTGGTGAGCGACTGGGACAACCTGCCCCTGGAAAAAACCAACAACCACTCCTACTGGGCCGCCTGGTCGGTGATGGCAACGTCCATCGCTACCAACCGCCGCGACCTGTTTGATTGGGCGGTGAAGGAATACAAGGTCGGCGTGAACCAGGTCGATGACCAGGGTTTCTTGCCGAACGAATTGAAGCGCCAGCAACGCGCCCTGTCGTACCACAACTACGCCCTGCCGCCGCTGTCGATGATCGCCAGCTTTGCCCTGGTCAACGGCGTGGACCTGCGCCAGGAAAACAACAGCGCGCTCAAGCGCCTGGGCGACAAGGTGCTGGCGGGGATGAAAGACCCGGACATCTTCGAGCAGAAGAACGGCAAAGAGCAGGACATGAAGGACCTCAAGGAAGACATGAAATTTGCCTGGCTTGAGCCCTTCTGCACCCTCTACACCTGCGCCCCGGAAGTGATCGAGCGCAAGCATGGCATGCAACCGTTCAAGACCTTCCGCCTGGGCGGTGACCTGACCAAGGTCTACGACCCGGCGCATGAAAAAGGCAACAAAGGCAGCTGATACATAGCTCCCGGTTGGACTCGGTCCAACTGTGGGAGCTGGCTTGCCTGCGATAGGGGCCTGACATTCAACATTGATGTCGACTGAAACACCGCCATCGCAGGCAAGCCAGCTCCCACCGTTAACCCGGTTCCTTCAGTGAAATTGCAATACAGCCTCCCCCTAAATCGTGGGGGGGGTTTGGGGGGGCTCTGGCCCTTGACTGTTGGTTAAACATGGAGAGATCGGGATGGTTTTCTCGTCCAATGTGTTCCTGTTTCTGTTCTTGCCGATCTTCCTCGGCTTGTACTATTTGAGCGGGCAACGCTATCGCAATCTGCTGCTGCTGATTGCCAGCTACGTGTTCTACGCCTGGTGGCGAGTGGACTTCCTGGCGCTGTTCGCGGCCGTCACGCTGTGGAACTACTGGATCGGCCTCAAGGTCGGTGCCGCCGGTGTGCGCACCAAGCCGGCGCAGCGCTGGCTGTTGCTCGGCGTGGCGGTCGACCTGTGCATCCTCGGCTATTTCAAGTACGCCAACTTCGGCGTCGACAGCATCAATGTGATGATGAAGTCCGCGGGCCTGGAGCCGTTCATCCTCACTCACGTGCTGTTGCCGATCGGGATCTCGTTCTACATCTTCGAGTCCATCAGCTACATCATCGACGTGTACCGTGGCGATACCCCGGCGACCCGCAACCTCATCGACTTTGCGGCGTTCGTGGCGATCTTCCCGCACCTGATCGCCGGTCCCGTGCTGCGCTTTCGCGACCTGGCCGACCAGTTCAACAACCGCACCCACACCCTGGATAAATTCTCCGAGGGCTGCACGCGGTTCATGCAGGGTTTCATCAAGAAGGTCTTTATTGCCGACACCCTGGCGGTGGTGGCCGACCATTGCTTCGCCCTGCAAAACCCCACCACAGGCGATGCCTGGCTCGGCGCGCTGGCCTACACCGCGCAGCTGTACTTCGACTTCTCCGGCTACAGCGACATGGCCATTGGCTTGGGCTTGATGATGGGTTTTCGCTTCATGGAAAACTTCAAGCAGCCCTACATCAGTCAGTCGATCACCGAGTTCTGGCGGCGCTGGCACATCAGCCTGTCCACCTGGCTGCGTGACTACCTGTACATCACCCTGGGCGGCAACCGCAAAGGCACCCTGACGACTTACCGCAACCTGTTCCTGACCATGCTGCTCGGTGGCCTGTGGCACGGCGCCAACATCACCTACATCGTGTGGGGCGCCTGGCACGGCATGTGGCTGGCGATTGAAAAAGCCATCGGCCTGAACACCGCGCCGCGCAGTTTCAATGTGCTGCGCTGGGCCTTTACCTTCCTGCTGGTGGTAATGGGCTGGGTGATTTTCCGCGCCGAAAACCTGCACGTTGCCGGGCGTATGTACGGTGCGATGTTCAGCTTCAGCGAGTGGTCACTGTCGGAACTCAACCGCGCCAACCTTACCGGCCTGCAAGTGGCAACCCTGGTCGTGGCCTACGCAACGCTGGCGTTTTTCGGTCTGCGCGACTTCTACACCAACCGCCCTGCCGACAAGTCCAAGCCAGCCGACCCGAGCCTGATCAAGGCCGTACCCGGCGATAACCCTGGCAGCATCCACGAGCCCGGTTTCAGCGTAGGCCGTGACGCTGCCGTGCAACCGGCCTACTGGACCGCTGACTGGCCACGCTACGCCATGCGCGCTGCGGTGCTACTGCTGTTCGTGGCGTCGATCCTGAAACTGTCGGCGCAGAGTTTCTCGCCGTTCCTTTACTTCCAATTCTGAGGGAGCCGACCATGACCCGTTCATTACGCGTCCTCTACATAAGCCTGTTCCTGGTGCTGTTGCTGGCACTGGGCGCCTGGTCGCTGCGCAGTTTCTTCGGCTTCAGCACCAACGCCGATGCCACCGTGCTCAACGGTCGCTGGACCAAAGCCGTCGAGACTCACTACGACGACGAGTTCCCGATCAAGCGCCTGGGCACCAACCTGTGGGCAGCGCTGGACTACAAGCTGTTCAATGAAGGCCGCCCTGGCGTGGTGCTGGGCCGTGATCACTGGTTGTACAGCGACGAGGAATTCAACCCCGCCGTCAACGAAGACCAGAACCTGCAAGGCAACTACGCGCTGGTCGAAGGCGTACGCCAGAAGCTCAAGGCCCAGGGCATCCAACTGGTGATGGCGATCGTGCCGGCCAAGGTGCGCCTGTATCCGGAACACCTGGGTGAAGTGCAACCGGCGAGCATCCACGCCAACCTGTACCAGGACTTCCACGCCCGCGTGGCGGCAGACAACATCCCGGCGCCAGACCTGCTCGGCCCGCTGCAACAGGCCAAGCTCGCCGGCGAGCAGGTGTTCCTGCGTACCGATACCCACTGGACCCCGGACGGTGCCGAAGTCGCCGCCAAGCAATTGGCCAAGGCGATTGCCGACAAGACCCCACTGAGCGGCGAGCCGCAGCGCTTTGTCACCGAGGCCGAGAAAACCGAGCCGCATAAAGGTGACCTGCGTTTGTTCCTGCCCCTGGACCCGCTGTTCGAAAACCTGATGCCACCTAAAGAGCCGCTGGAAAAACGCGTCACCCACCTGGCCGAAGAGAAAGGTGATGACGCGCTGTTCAGCGACAGCGAAACCCCGGTGGCACTGGTCGGCACCAGCTACAGCGCCAACCCCAACTGGAACTTCGTCGGTGCGCTCAAGCAAGCCTTGCACAGCGACGTGGTCAGCTACGCCGAAGACGGCCATGGCCCGATCCTGCCGATGCTCAGCTATCTCAAAAGTGATGACTTCAAGAACAGCCCGCCCCAGGTGCTGATCTGGGAGTTTCCTGAACGTTATCTGCCCGTGAATAACGAAATCGGTGATGCCGACCCAGCCTGGGTTGCGCAGCTTAAACAAGCCGGTTCGCGCCAACAGAACCTGGCAATCAACACATCTAAATCCGAGACGCCCGACCGGGCGCAAAACTGAAAGAGAGGTAACTCACAATGACTTTCACTACTACTCCTCGTCGTCTCGCTAAAACCCTGGCTATCGCAGCGGGCTTGAGCTTCGTATCCCTGTCGGCCTTCGCTGCCGGTGACGCCGCCCTGTACGGCCCGACTGCACCAAAAGGCTCCAGCTTTGTACGTATCTACAACGCCAGCAACCAGGAAGTCAGCGCCACCGTCGGCAGCACCAACCTCAGCGACGTTGCGCCACTGGCCAGCAGCGACTTCAGCTTCATGCCGGGCGGTGACTACAGCGCCAAGGTCGGCAGCCAGACCCTGCCGGTCAAGCTGGCTGCCGACCACTACTACACCCTGGTCAACAGTGGCAGCGGCCAGCCGCAGTTGATTGAAGAACCCCCGTTCAAGAACAAGCAGAAATCCCTGGTGCGCGTGCAGAACCTCAGCGACAAGGCTCTGACCCTGAAAACCGCCGATGGCAAGACCGATGTAGTCAAGTCGGTGGCTGCCAAGGGCCGTGGCGAACGTGAGATCAACCCGGTGAAAGTGAGCCTGGCGTTGTATGACGGTGACAAGAAAGTCGGCGATGTGAAGCCGGTTGCGTTGGAACGCGGTGAAGCGGCGGTGCTGTATGTCACCGGTTCGGGCTCGAGCCTGTCGCCAGTGTGGGTGAAACGCCCAGTGTCGACCCGCTGATTATTTCCCTGAGTTGACACGCCCCCTTGTGGGAGCTGGCTTGCCTGCGATGGCGGTCTTGTAGGCGCCATCGCAGGCAAGCCAGCTCCCACACTGACCGGGGTTCAACTCAGGACCGAGACAAAAACAAGAGTGAAACGACAAACCTTCGTAGCTCTGACCCATATCGATTCAAGGAGAAACACCCATGATCCCAGTAATCCTTTCCGGTGGTAGCGGCTCACGTCTTTGGCCGCTTTCCCGTAAACAGTTCCCCAAGCAGTTCCTGGCCCTGACTGGCGAGCACACCTTGTTCCAGCAAACCCTGGAGCGCCTGGTGTTCGAAGGTATGGACGCCCCCATCGTGGTCTGCAACAAGGACCACCGTTTCATCGTCAACGAGCAACTGAGCGCGCGCAAGCTCGAATGCCAGCGCATCCTGATGGAACCCTTTGGCCGCAACACCGCGCCAGCCGTGGCCCTGACCGCGATGATGCTGGTCAACGAAGGCCGTGACGAGCTGATGCTGGTACTGCCCGCCGACCACGTGATCGACGACCAGAAAGCCCTGCAACGCGCACTGGCCCTGGCCACCGTGGCCGCCGAGCGTGGCGAGATGGTGCTGTTCGGCGTGCCGGCCACCCGCCCGGAAACCGGCTACGGCTACATCAAGTCCACCAACGACTCGCTGCTGCCTGAAGGCGTGAGCCGCGTGCAGCAGTTCGTGGAGAAACCCGATGAAAAACGTGCAATCGAGTTCGTCAAAAGCGGTGGCTACTTCTGGAACAGCGGCATGTTCCTGTTCCGCGCCAGCCGCTTCCTCGAAGAGCTGAAAAAGCACGACCCGGATATCTATGACACCTGCGTGCTGACCCTGGAACGCAGCGAGCAGACCGCCGACACCGTGACCTTTGACGACTCCACGTTCGCGTGCTGCCCGGACAACTCCATCGACTACGCCGTGATGGAAAAAACCCAGCGCGCCTGCGTAGTCCCGCTGGCAGCCGGTTGGAGCGACGTGGGCTGCTGGGCTTCGCTGTGGGCGGTCAACGATAAAGACGCCAACGGTAACGTGAGCAAAGGCGATGTAGTGATCCAGGACAGCCGCAACTGCATGGTGCATGGCAACGGCAAACTGGTGTCGGTGATCGGCCTGGACAACATCGTGGTGGTGGAAACCAAGGACGCGATGATGATTGCCCACAAGGACAAGGTCCAGGGCGTCAAGCAGATGGTCAACACCCTCAACGAACAAGGCCGCAGCGAAACCCAGAACCACTGCGAAGTCTACCGTCCTTGGGGCTCTTATGACTCGGTGGACATGGGCGGACGCTTCCAGGTCAAGCACATCTCGGTCAAGCCGGGCGCGTGCCTGTCGCTGCAGATGCACCACCACCGCGCCGAACACTGGATCGTGGTCAGCGGCACCGCCGAAGTCACCTGTGACGACAACGTGTTCCTGCTCTGCGAAAACCAGTCCACCTACATCCCGATCGCCTCGGTGCACCGCCTGCGCAACCCGGGCAAGATCCCGTTGGAGATCATCGAAGTGCAATCGGGCAGCTATTTGGGTGAGGACGATATCGAGCGCTTCGAAGATATCTACGGTCGCTCGACACCGGTTGAACGTGGTGTATCGGTGAAAACTATCGCGCAGTAAAACAGTCGTACAAGAAGCCCTCGCCCAGCCCATTGCGTCCCCTATCCGCAGTGGATTGGGTGGGGGCTTTTCGGTTCAATGACCATCAAAACAGACAGAAAGCCCCTCGCTGGGTGTCAGGCCTGTTTTTAACGAACCCAGTTACGCGGTGCAAACGCGTTGTAATTGCCGTCCTCCTTGGGTTCAGCATTTTTATACGTGTTCTTGCCGATTTTCTCCGCCGCTTTACCCCCCCACATCAGCGCCGAACCTGCGACTTTCGAGGAAAGGCCACCTGAGCTTGCCATCTTCTTGCCGGCCACCTTCGCCATCCCGCCAACGAACGTCAACGCGGCCCCATAGGCTTTGTCTTTCGAACTGTCGGTGCTATGAAGTACTGAGGATGGCAAAACATGCGAACGAATTGTATCGCCGAGGCCTTGCAGCACAGTTTGCCGCAAGCTCGTAAGCCCCATACTTTGCATACGCGGCCCCGAGCGCGATTCGAGGGGGGCGGCACTCGCTTGCACGTGTCCTGCCTGGCTGGAGGCCTCCGCTGGTGCGGACACGCTGAGAGGGGTGGACAGGCTTACAGCGGCGTCTGAAATATTCATAAAAAACTCACATTGTATAAGTGCAACGTTGGGTTCCGTCGTTGATCAACCAAGCCTCCTTGCGCAAACTGTGTGGCAAGTTATTCAAACCGGTTCCCACATCGTCGGGTGCAATGACCTACGTTGACCCTTGCCCTCATCTTGCCGATCCTTGCGCCTACCACGACGCATTCGTGATGAGGTTTGACGGCCTCAGAGATTCATAGAATCCCTTCTTTTTCAGAAGATCCATGTCAGCTATGAGTGGGTTGGGTGGGGGCTTTTTATTTGGGCTTTGCGGTGCCTGTTCAGTCTTCTTCGGGAGCCCTTTTCACAGCTTGACGGCCCCCATAGATTACGGAAAAACTTTGTGGGCTCATGATGTCGGCAGACAGCACACCACTGATCCATCGCTAGTGGCGGGAACGCTTTTACTGAGTGCAAACACCCATTACTGATTAAAAATTATTGCTCTGCTTTAACTACTATAGGGTTGTTGGATCGATTAAAAAAGATTCGTTGTTGAAAGCCATGAGTCTCTCTTATTTCGTTCAATATCTGCTGAACCGGATTGTAGCGAACATCCAGATGGGCAAACCCTACTGAAACCATAAATGTACGGTCATTATTTGCACTCGCCTCAACCCCGACTTTTTCCGCCAGATACGGGTTAATGAATTCATCCCTCCAAACCGACGAGGTGATAGTTCTTAATCGCTCAACGGTGCTCTCGGGATAACCTTCCGGCTTTGTAAAGTCTGAAATAACCAATGAAAACTCCTTGGCTAACTCTTCAGCCTGCATAAATAACTGGCTGGTAGCTTTCGCTCCAAGCATCTCGACATCATCCAAAACCGCGCCCGACGAGATTACACTCGACTCAGAATGATCCATCGCGATGATAAAGAGCTCTAGCATCGAAGTCGAGAGTTCTTCTGGTTCCCACCCAATCACCGCGCTTTTATTTTTGTCGATAAATTCAGGAATGAATTTTTCAACCTTAATGGCTGCGTCAGTTGGAGTGGCTTCCACATACAAACTTAGTGCACCGTTTCTGTTTGCAGCCATTACATCAGGTATATCCGAGGCGTAAGCAAATGAGGGACTGGCGTGGCCATCCCCCGAGAATATGATCTTAGGTGTCCCATCGCTAAACGCAGCTCTCAGTTCATTATCACTTAACGCCCGCTCTTGACCATCAACATAGGTAAACCACACGGTGGGTGAAAGCCCAAGGATATCTGTGAACGTCACTGGGTTATTGCGCACCATCTCATAGCGATTAAGCCCATCCACTTCACCTGCAGGGTCGGGATTACTCCATCGCTGTAACCACGGCACGTAGTACCTGAACCCATAGTAGTAGAGCCCCGTCGCATCCCGCTCCTTGCCCGAATAACGCAACGTGCGATAACTCTCTTCGCTCGAATCACCCTTCTGCGTGAAGGCCGTCGTACCAAACGGATGATACGTCTCGCGACTGATGATCCGCGCTTCACTGTCCAGTTCCAGCGAACAAGAGCCCAGATGATCGCTAAGGGTGTAACGGTATTGATCATTCGCCAGTTGCTGCGGCGCCGCGCCTTCCCAATGCAACACCTGCACCGTGGTGCGGCCGGCCTGGACGGTGACGACGTGCAGTTTCTCGCCATCCCCATCGCGCGTTTCCAGCCCTGGTAGATATCGGGTCTCACTGACCAAGGTGCGGGCGTTGGTTTGCGTCGTGCGCACCTTGCGCTGGCGCATGCCGTCGGCACCGTAGACATAGCGCTCGGTGTCATCCAGGCACAACGTTCGCTCTACGGTATGCACGTGGCTCAGTTGATTACGTACATCCCAATTGAGTATGCGGCCCCGATCCAACACCAACAGGTTGCCGTTGGCATCGAAGCCTTCGGAGATCTCCGCTTCGGTCGGTGGTCTCCCCTCCACCTCGGGCAGGCAGCGATTACTGTGCTTGGCCGCCGTCAACACACGCCCATGTTGCTGTGGGCCGTGGTGGATCAGCTCGAGCAAATTGCCGCCAGCGTCGTAGCGATAGGTTTGACGATAGTTAGCCACGGCAGCCGGATCCTCGAGATGAGCAGGCCCGCGATTAGCGCTGCCGGCCTCCCAGCCGGTGGCTTCGATCAACTGGTAAAGACTGTCGTAGGTATAGCGGTTGATCGGCTCGATGCGTTGGTTGGCAAAGAAGCGCACCGGCAGGGCCTTGTCTTCAAGGCTAAGGATATTGCCCACCGGGTCATAGACGTAGTGCAAATCCTGTAGCGGTTCGTCGCTAGGCCCGGCAGCGCTCAGACGGTTCAATCGCCCGTCTTTCGGGCAGTAATCAAACCGACTGGTGACCTGGTTGCCTGCCGTTTGCTGTTCTATCTGTCCTTGAGCGTTGTAGTGAATGTCATGTACCAGCCGCTGCGCGGCGGTCGCGTTTTTCAGCTGCAGCCAGGCCTCGCGCAATCGGCCGTCGATGGTGTGAGTGAAACGCTGCCGATTGCCCCGCGCATCGGTTTGCTCCAGCACATCGCCCAACGGGTTGAGCAGCAAAGCGCTGCGAGCACCGGCTGCTTGTTCAAGCAAATCATCTCTCTCATCAAGGGGCAGTGGCCAATCGGGCATATCCAGGCTTTGCAGAAAGTGTTGATGCTGTTCCAGCACCGCGCCGGTCAAGCCGAACTCATTGAAATGCTGCGTTCCAGCCGGGGTGTCGTGGCGGATCAACTGGCCGCATTGGTTGTGCGCGGCATAGTGCGGCGACGCATCGGCGTAGTGATGACGTTCGACGCACGCAGCTTGCTCGAACACCGCCACAGGCCTTAGCAAACTATCGTATTCAACCTGTCGCTCATTACCGCGAGCGTCCCACGCTTGCACCTGTTCAGCCGCCTGCGTGAACAGGCTGACACGCCATCCTGCATCAACGCTGTGGGAGCTCAGTACCTTGCTGCCAAGCGAGTAAACCTGCGTCAGGTTGGCCCGCTCCACCAAACGCGGGTCCCACTCGGCCACGACTCGGCCCGCACCGTCGAAGCCACTACGACTGCTCCTTGCCTGCGCCTGCTCCCGCCCACTCTCACGCCAATAGCGCACCGTGCGCACCGTCAGCCCGCGAGGGTCGCTCACACTCAGGCCTGGGGTCTGCCGGTGCAGCGCAAGGGCGGTCATTGCAATGTCTTCCCCCGGGCCTCTTTCATCGCCATCACCTCTTCATAGGTGTCGTTTTCATCCTCGTAAATGCTGTACCAAGGCCAGTAGGTATGACGCCGCAGGTAGTCCTCCTTGGCGAGGACGGTACGAGTAGGACGGCCCAACGGGTCATAGAATTGTCGGTCGCTGTAACCGTGTTGCCTGAAGCTGACATCGTTGATGTAGCGATGATGATCGGCAAAATAGGGCCTGTAGATGCGCACAATCAGCCCCTTGTTGTTGTACTCGACCCGCTCGCTGACCCGCCAGCGCTCAACATCCTGTACCGTCACCGGCCGACAATTGCCGTCAAGCGCCAACGAGCCATCTTCCTGTACATGGTAGGCATAACCTCGCTCGACCTTTTGCTTGCTCTGCAAGGCGCGACCGAAACCGTCCCAACAGCTCAAGGCGACGCGGATTTGTTTTTCCGGATCAAGCGGGTAGCGATCAGCCTGCAAGGTAACGGCGTGAACAGGCTCGCGGCGCACCTGAGGGATCAAGCTCAACAGGCGTTGTCGCGCGGGCGTCAATGCATCGGATGGCGAGAGCAAACGGGCCGACACACGAATATGCCCGCTGGGTAGCAGGTCGCCCTGCGCTACGCATTCGTCCAGCCATTGGCGATCCTGCAGGTCGGCGTCAGGCACTCGGCCCATCCAACTGAACGGGTCGGCAAAGTGCGCAGTGGCGGCATCCTGCAACGCCGCGGCCGGTGCATCAATGATTTGGCCAGGTGTGCCGCCGAGTGGAGGACGGTAGTCATCGAGCGACGCAAAGCCCACGGGTTGACCACGTTCGGTGCCGAAAAAACTGGTGGCGATCACCTGGCCGAATGCCCCGTAAAGCACCTCCTGAGTGTTTTGATTGGGGTCGATAATGCGCGCCGGTTGCAGCAAGCGATAGTCAATCGAATCCACACGCGTCTCACAGCCGTCAGGTAGGCGTACCCGAGTATTCAGGCAGCCATAGGGGTCGTAACTCAGATGGGTCACACCATGACTGCGGGTTTGCTGCACGGTGATGACGTTATAGAAACCCGCGAGGCCGGCGTAGGTATTGAAACCGCGCTTGACCGACCACAATGGCGCTTGCGCCCCGTCGATGGACGGCAGAACCAGGCGCATTTTGTGGTACCCGACCTCCAGGAGTTTTTGCTCCAGGTCAAACGGCATTTCACCCTCGTCATTGCGCAGCAAGTCGTACGCCTTGAGCGCGGCCTCATCCAGCTCGGCAATTTCCAACTCATCGGCCAAGGCCAGAAACGTGGCCTCGCCATCCGGTAACGGGTGAACCCCGGACAAGTCCCGGTAGCGCTGCACCGACTGCCCCACCAGTGTTCGCTGAGCTTGGGGATTCAAGGGGTTTGCCGCGCCTTGCGCGATAAAGGCTTCATAGCTGATTGCATCGGGTTGCAAGCCGTTGGGACCAGAGCCCTTACCCAGCACCAGCGCGTTGTCACGTTGCTGAAAAGGCAGGGCCAGACGCCAGCCCTGTGGGTGTGTCAGGTGAATAAACCGCGCCAGGCTTTCACTCAGGTAGTAAACCTGCTGCGCCGAATCATGGGCATCACACCACCAGCGTTTCTGCGGTGTGATTTCATTCGGGTCCACCTGGCAGGCCGGATCATCCTGGGCCGTCAGGCGCCGGGCATAACTGACCCTGACGCCATGGGTCAGGCTGCCAAAGGCATCCCAGCGCAGGTTGATCCCGTGCTGGCACTGCGGGTCATCGACCTGTTGCTCGTACTGGTAGGCGATCGACTCCAACGATAACGCCAGCATCACCTTGTAAGGTGCGAATTGACCGCCTACTGGCCGATCCAGCACGCGTACCAGGTAGCGGTTTTGCTCGACGCTATAGGGGACGTCACCTGCGTTGCGCCCTCCATAGGTTTCCACACGCAATACCTGGCCTGCCAGTGCTTGGAGCATGCCAGGCAACTCATCGGCCTGGGGTACGACAAGTTCATCGACACCGTCGGCTTCGTGATAATGGCTAAGCAAGGTTGCTCCCAAGGGGTGAGCAGCCCGATCACCGTTGAAATACTCATCGCACGCTGGGTCGATCACCTGTCCGACATGAAACCAGGTCTTGCGCAATACCGGCTCACTGAAACCCGACTCCGGTGATGCCTCGGCAGCAGCGTCGGTATCAGTCGCCAGGAGCAGGGCAAAACCTCGGAACGTTCGTACCTGTCCGTCGTAAAAGCCTTTTCGATATTCGAACCGTTGCGTCAGCCGATTACCCGTGATTTCGTCACATTGAACCTGCTCACTCACCACCGGCACGGGGAAAGGTAAACGACACACGGCCGGTTGATTGCTCGCGAGCAATTGCTGCTTTTCATCCAGCCACTCCTGGGCCGAACTGCGATATTTCACGCTCGCGGCGGCGCCCTGGTTGTTATGGGTTGCACATAACAAATAGGGTTTGGCTGCGACAAAGTCATACCGCCAATGCATGGGCGACATATGCGGCACCGTCAACACCAGACTGGAGCAGCCCAGCCCTTGCAGGTCAGCGGTACTCACCTGGCAAAATCTGTCATAGCGAACGTCTTTGGGCCAAGGAAGCTCGACGGCGTCGTCAAAGCCGTTGCCACAACGGTTCATGAACACCAGCGCGCACTCGGCTTTCAAGTAGATCAGGTCTGCGGCACCGGAGCCGTCCAGATCCGCGAGCAAGACCCGCGATGCATCGAACTCGTCATAAGCAAAACCCAGCGTGCTGAACCTGAACCCTTTACCAAAGCGGCCTCGCCCCAGGTTGGGCCAGCATTCAAGCCGGTCGTGGCGGATGCGGATCAGATGCTGCTGGCCGCTGCCGAGCACGTCACTGAAGGCGACCAACTCGGTGGCGGCGTTACTGATCAACGGCAGATCATCCTCGCCTTCCTTGCGCTTAACCTGGGTGGCGGGGGCAAACCCCGCTTGCCGCTGGTTGGCATACAAACGTACGCTGCGCGGGCCGATCATCGCCAAGTCAGACAAGCCGCCCCCCATCAGATTGGCCAATTGCCCCTGAGGATGGAAAAACTCGTGAGGGAAGGCATCCACGGTCGCGAAGCTCGACCAACTGCGGTCCGGGTTGCAGGTAAAAAAACCACACAGCCCAGGCTGGGCTACGACCCATTCAAGGCAGCCATCACCAGTGAGGTCGCTTAAAAACTGTCGGGGTGCCTGCAGGCGGTCGGCTATCGGAATCTCTGGCAACTCATGCCAATCGTCATAGGCCACTTCGTCGGGGTGGCTCGCCGCCTCGGCCCGCATAGGTGCGCGGTAGTAACAGGCTTTATCGTCAGAATACAAAATGCCCGGAAAACCTTCGCCGTACAGGTCGACAAATTTATAACGCTGACCGTCGTCAAGACCCGGCATTGTTTCAAATGGCTGATAGCGCCGTGGATCCGGTGCGAGCTCGAACGCGTTATAGATGAACTCCAACGGTGGCCGACTCTGTACCTTCCCCGCCCGGTCAATGGCTTGTTCATGGGCAGCATGCAGCAGGCTATAACCCAGTGGCGATGGCCGATATTCAAGCAGTAGTCGGCGCACCAGCACGGGCGCCGGCCCCATGTCTGGCTCATCGGGAAAGTAGTGGAACATCAGCACCTGCCGACACAGTTGCCGCGTCCTGAGCTCAAAACCATAGGCGTAGCTGGAGAACGGATCGCTGCGTCCAGGCCATGCCTGGGTGGCCTCATAAGGGGGAGCGGTCATGAGGGCAATAGGACGTTCACCATGGTCGAACACCAGATGAAAATGCCATAGCACACCTTGCCCAGCCTCAACGCGCCACGCATACAGCTGGTCCTCGGCGAGCGCATTGCCGTAAAGCACCTTGCTCAAGTAACGCTGGGCACCTGCGTGATCGTCGGCCTGATAATGGTAGACAATGTGCTCGCCACGCGGGTTGAGGCTTTCTTCGAGCAGCCACTCGCCCACACGCGCATCGACATCCGGGTCGGCACGTCGTGAAGCAGCGGTTTTGCCGTACAGGTGCAGATTGCCGTCCGCGCTGTGAATCAGCCAGAACCCCCCCGGGTCGTCGGTATCGGACCAATGCTCGATCAGTGCAAATGCGCCTTCGGTGCGAGGCCAGTAGCGTACAACGGTGTAAGGCCCCACCGGCAAGCCGTTATAGGCCGTCTCGACCCTTGAAACCTCTGTACCCGTCCTCGGGTTGCGCTCCGGCATCCAGGGTTCCCCATCCGGCCCCAGGATCACGTCTTCATCGGTATACGCCGGCACCCCTGTGGACGTTCGTCGAGTGATCGCATTGGGCGTCTTGCCCCAGCCTATTCCGAACGAGCTGTTGCCGTTGGTGCTGCTGTAACCCAGCGTCAGGTCCGGGGCAAAACCCCGCCCGGGGGAGATTGGCAAGGGCAACTCGAACGATGCACTACCGCTGATACCGACCGGTCCCAGGCCATTGCCGATACTCTGGATGGCGCCACCGCCCTTGGGCAGGGATGGCGCGGCGATTTGCAGCGACTCGTCATGGTTCACCATGCTTGCTCCTAGCCAGCCTTGGCCGTGTAATGCAGCTTCAGGATGATGTCGGTCAGCGATTCGAACAGACGGTTTCGCGCCGCAACGTCAGTAGAGGTGAATTCCAACGCCCAGCCTGAAATAGCGCCCGTACCCTCAAAGGGCAAATAACGCTCATCGTCGAAACTGAAAGTGAACAGCCCATCGTCATCCACCCCGCCAGACAAAACGATTTGCTGGCTGGCCCGCAGGTTTTCCTTGAGGGTGTCGCCTATCTGCACGGCACTGTAGGTTTGGGTCAAGGTGGCGTGAATGTCTTCGTAGGGCCCCAGGACCACAGGCAACGACACGCTGATACGTTTGATCCGGCGCACGCTATGCCCAGGGTAATTGCTGTCGAACATGGGCTGCGTCAGCTGGAAATCGACGCGGCAGTTGTCTATCAGGCCAAGCTTGATGGTGTCCCAGTCCTGATTGATGGCGGAGGTCGGATCCTTGTCCTTGAGTTGGCGCAGGGACACCGTCTTGGTGATCTCCAACCGTCGTTCATTGCGACTCAGGTACGCCGAGTCCATTTTCAATAAGGACAACTTCAACGCCTCGCCGGCGCTCAAGCCTCGGTAGCTGTCCTTCCAGACGCCCGCCTGGATAAAGCGCGTGCTGAAGTCGGCGAGTTCAAATTGCCAACAGGCTTCGGCGGCCAGACACAGCGCCAAGGTGGCATCGTAGGCCTGGTAATAGAAGGTCGCGAACTGGCCGTTGAGCCATTGATAGAGTTGCGCATTGCTAAAACGGGTGCGCAGAAAATCATAGCTGGCCAACGCCTGATCCTGGGCGACGCGGGCCTGGTTCAATTGCAGGGTGGTGGCGCGGGCCTGTGCTTCAAGCACCTGCATTTGTGCCTCGATCTGGGCAATTTCCAGCGTGGCTTGGTCACGGGCTTGCATCCATTCCTGGTGGCGGCGGCGGAAGTTTTCAGCGCGGTCCGTCGCCTCCGCAATGGTATGGAGCATCGCCGCCCTGGCTGAAGAATAGGCACTGACCATTTCGGCGACGCCCTCCAGGCGCCATCCCCCGGAGGACGCTATGGCAACGGCACCATTAGTCAAACCCGCGTGAGCCCCGCCGCCGCCGCCAGCCGAATTGGGGGGGGCCTTCAGGCCACTGCCAACGGCATTGGCCACCTGACTGATGTTGTCCAACACCCGCCCTTCCAAGTGCAGCGCTGCAGCAGCTTTTTCACCGGCATTCACTACTTCATCGGCCAACTTACGGTAGAAATCCAGGCGCCCCTGAGCCAGCGCCTTACTCGCCTCCAGTGCTTTTTTCTGCTCAAGGTCAATCGCTTGTGCCTGTTGTTGCAGGTCCACGGCAAACTGGGCGAACTCCCAAGCCTGGTGGTATTGCAGCTCCTGCAGTTGCGCCTGTTCCTTGCGCTCGATCAATGACAACAACGTATTGCCAAATTGGATCAGGGTTTCCACAGCACTGCTGGCACGGTTGTGCATCACACTGTAGCGATAAGGTGGCACCTCCTGGGCCAACAACCGCGCGGCACCACCGGAGGCCGCGCCCTGACCGAACGCCGCCAGCAGATCGCGCGGGTTCAAGGGGGCAGCAAACAAGGGCAGCATCAGCGGCTTGCCGTCCAGCGTACGGTTGTTACGCAGGTTGTCCAGGCGCGCCTCGGCGGTATCCCAGTTCTGGACCAACTCACGGTTGAAGGGCAAGCGCAGGTATCTGTTATCCAGATCAAGCAGGGTAGGGTCGGGCGCGAAAGTGCGCAGGTACAGCGGCGGTTCGGCGAAGTGGTAGAGCGACTCGCCATCGTTGGCCGCGGCACTCTCTTCGCGTAGTTGGTCCTGCCGGATCAGGCGCTGTTCGAACTCGCGCAATTTTGAGTTGGTGGCGTCGCTCAGGGTTTTCAGGGGGATCGGTTGCCAATGGTCCACCACGTTGATATCAGGGCGCGGCCCCAGCAGGTCAAGCACGCGCACGTACCACAGCTTGGCCGCTACGAGGCTGTCGGGGGTCAGTTGCCGGTAGGCGGCGTCACCCCGGTTCAGCAGGTTCTTGATGTAGAACATGTAGATCGCCTTGCGATAACGCACCGGGTGGCTGCTAGCGATACCGTCCGGATCGGCGGGTTTACGCGTGGCATAGTCCATTTCCACCGGGTCATCTATCAATGGCCGTACGTTCCAATATGGCGGGCGGCCTGTATCGTCTGCTTTGCGCGAAGGGTCGAAGATAAAGCCCAGCCACTGTTCGGCGCCATCGAAGTTTTGCTCCTGGTTCAGGCGATGACTGACCATGAAGGGCAGGTGTAAAAACAACTCCCAGAAATACAAGCCGTTGGCACCGTGAAAGTCCATCTGGTTGATCGCCGCGGGTGGGTCGAGTGGGGGCTCCTCAAGGAGCTGGGTGCCCCAGGACAGCAGGTTTTCCAGGGCGATATTGGCGCGATTGATCAACTCACGCGCAAACAGGGTATTCATGCGGATGGGTTGGCGTGGGGAGTTGCCGGCATCGTTTTGTTTGATGTCGGAGCCGGTGAAATCGATAAATTCGGCGACCCCCAGGGTTGGGTTGGCACAGGTGTTGATGCGAGGGGCAACAAGTGACGTATTGATAGCAGCGACACGTTGCAATTCGACAAAAGTAAGCCTCAATGCATGCCCGACATTCTTGTTGCCCTGGAACATCTTGATGCCATGAATCAGCGGGATTTTCTTCGAACTTGCTGGCCATGTGCCGGGCCAACTGGGCAACAGTGTTTCAATATCAATTAGCATAGAGGCTGAGAAGGTATCGGGTGGGTTTCTGACTGAAAGACCGGAGGAGAAATTAAGCCAAGCCGCACCGGGATTAGCCGCTTCAGGGTCATTTAAATTGAGCGGCCGTAAAATAACGTGCTGAAAAACAAGAGGTGTAAAACTATCACTCCTTACAATAGGCATATCAAAAATTATCACGTCCCTCATAATATCAAAGAACTCTACCGAAAAGTTTTCTCCAAGACATCGCACAACGTCCAATCTCACAAGTTTCCCTTCCAAAGATGCGGACCCACCCGCACCAATCGGCGGAAGAGTGCACCCAGAGTCCTCGAACGAATCCACCAAAAAATCCGTGTAAATAACGTTGCTACCCCCAGTGTATCTTCCATAGTTAAATATATCCGTCCCCCCTCCGGCCCACATCCCCGGTACGTCCTCCAATACGTCTATTCTCGACCCCCCAATTAGCCTACACCGCCCCAATACCGGTAGGTCCGCGGATAAAACAAAAGTGAATTTACAAGTACCCCCATTAAAGCGAAAATCTACAATGCATGTATCACCCATGCTAGTAAACGAGCCTGACAGTCCAGAGTCGAAGTACACTCTTTTAGAACCCGGGTCATACCTTACCTCTACATCCACACGCGGCGCCTTGATATTGACCTGCCCACCCTGAAAGTTCCAAGCATCCAAATTCTGATTTGGCGTAAACGTCTCAACGCTTTTCAATGCCACGCTAAATGCCGGCACTACAAACTGAAGTCGCTCCTTGTTATCCAACGCGAACATTCGTGCCACCTGTAACACATGAACTTTTTTGCCCCCTGGTGTCACCTCAATGCTTGGTACATACCCTTGCGCAGGAAATAGAGGCATTACATTAAAGTTCTTATCAATATGCGCCACTTTCAAAAAGGCGTACGCATCATTTATTCCGTCATTCGCCGCACCTGGCGTATAACCTGCATACATGGCTACCAACATCAAATCCGATGAACCGCCGCTGTCTTCCACCGCAATACTATCAAGCAAGCCCGATAGATTCTCGGTGCGCAATAACGGCGACTTACTCCAGGCTTCAATGACGGTTTGCGGCACACTCCAGCTATCGTCGAATTTTTTATAAACCATGTTCAAGCGCAACATCGGGTTACTGTGTATCTTGATTACCGGTGAGCCCGGATCAGGCGGCGTGGGGGTACCACCTGGGAGATAACCTTCTTCAACCGTCATCTGAGCAGGGTTGTTATCCACACATTCCACCCAAAATACAAACAAGCGGTTATTGAACAACACCGGCCTTATTGTACGCTCAATGGCACTGGCCGAAATCGGCAAGTCAGCCTTGTGCCAGTCCGACCACGCCCCCGGCTGCGGATAATCGAACTTTGGCCGGTTGGGATCCGTGCCGTTGAGGTTCACGTAAGTACGCTGGGACATATCCACCGAGCGCCAGTAGTACACACTCTCGGCCCGGGACTTGCCGATAAAGTAATACATGCCATTCTTGAAATCGGTGGTATTGATGTAACCATTGATAATCGTCAGGTTGGCCACTTCCTCAAAGCTCGCCAGATAAGACAGCACCGCTTCCTGAGTGGTGTCGATCTCGATCTTGTTCTGATTGAGGTCGTTTTCCAGTTGTTGGAAATACGTTGATTTGCTCAAGCGCAACGAGGGGTCGATATACAGCTCCGGGTAATAGCTCAACTGCTGGTTGGCCGCCCAGATGGGGTACTGGCAGTCGATCTCGCGCCACTGCCTTATCAGGTGCTCTTCCATCACCTTGGTTTCATAGCCCGGCTCCATGCCCATCAGCGCGGCATTGATGTATTGCTGAATACTGGCGATGGCCGAGGCCACCGGGCTGGTGGGCACGGCCTGGCTGACCTGCACATCCAGCAGCTTGTATTGGTAGAGGTCGTTGGCGGTCTTGATTTTGTCGCTCAACTGGGCGTCGACAAACTCCGCTGCGTTCGGTACCACCTCATCCAGATAGTAGGCCACCAGGGCATCGCGCAGGGTTTCGTTGAGCTGGCTATCGATTGAGCTGGACATGCTCGCTCCTTATTCATCGTAAAAACGCGCAGGCGCTCAGCGCCGGGCAGCCATGACGGCATTGCCTACCGCTTGCCAGGCCACACCCGTACTGTCGCCGTGCAGGGCTGTGGCCCTGAGCAAGTCCGCCGCAGACAGGCCGCTGGCGGCACAGGTGGCTTGGCTGCGCAGGATCCAGTCGATGTCGGCCATGGAGCAGGCGCGCTTTTGCGCTAGCAATTGGAAAAGCTCATGCACGTCGTCCTGCCTCCACCCCAACAGCCTGGCCAAAACGGAAGCGGCCTGGTCGCTGACTGCAGCGCGCAATGTTTTGTTTTTGAGCGCTGTTTTTCCGGGGTTGGCCGCGATGAAATAACCCAGCAATGCCTCCTCCGCCTGGCTTTGGCCATGAAACCACTGACTGTAGCGGCTCAGCAGGTAGAAGCTCTTGAGGTTCAACTCCAGATTTCTACCCGGAACTCCCAGCCATTGCGGATTAAGCAAAAACACACGCAAGGCACTGGTGCTCAACCGCAGGTCCATCACCACTGTCCCATGACGCAATACACGCTCGAGTTGATTGATCAATGAGTCAGTGGCGGCTGCAGTAGCTAGCCCCAACACCGCTGACAACAGGGCGTGTACCGAGGTCTGTGCCCAACGCAGTACAACTTGGGTGCGGTCCATCGGCAGGTTGATCATTTCTTGTGCCAAACCTTCGATCAGCCGCAGTTGGCGGTCATGCCCGGCCAGTAACAAGCCGACAAGCTTCGCCACGCTCTGCTCACGTTCATCAGGGAATAGGTTCAACTGCCCCACTCGATAGTTAATCGCTTCTTGCAAGTACTGATGGGGGTCTTCGAGACCTGTGAGCGGAACAGGCCTCACGAGCCCCTGCGGGTCCAGCAAATACTGCAGCACTTCGCGCCATTTGATAGGCTCTCGTGCGGCTGCGGACTTGGGTCGTTCATAAACAGGCAGATTCAGCGCCGAGATCTGCTCATCGGTAATCAATACCTCTCGCGTCGCGGCGGCCAATATGCCCAAGCGGTCCACCAAGCCTTGGGGGGGCAGGTAATCTCCAGGCTCCAGGCCCAACGCGCGGCGTACCCCGGTAACACTTTGCTTGCTGTCCTTGAGCCAATTCACGGCCCAATCCATCTGCATCAACACATCGAGAACGTCAGGCGCGGGCGCCATCGCATCCTCTTCCCAAGCCTCTACGGTCGGTAGGTGTCTTTTAGGCAGCGAGCCGCACTTTACTTGCAGGTGGTGAATTGAAGACAGTTGGCTGGTTATTACCTCCCAAGCTGTCCTTGAAAGGCGCTTGCCGCTGAGCGACAACGCCCCACCAGCGCTCAACGGTTCAAGCGTAAGCGCGCTGCCGTCAGGATTGCGCACGAAGTTTTCTTCGTCTGAATGCTGGGGCTGCCGCTCCAGGGTAAACACCCGCGTGCCAGTTGCTGATGCAAAGTCGGTCCCCGCCAGCACAAACAAGGCTGAACCTGGTAGCAGACGCAATAAGGTACCTTCATGCGCGGCATCAACCACCAGCACCAGCCTGATGCTCATATCGCTGGCGCCCTGCGCAGTCAACGACCATGGCCTGAGGGACGACAATGAGGGTTGTAGCAGGCGCCCGGTACAGAGTAATCGCTGGTACTCCAGCCCCCCCAGCATATCCACCAAGCCCCAGCCTTCCTCCGGCGACAAGCCAAACATTTGCGGAATACGCGCCTGACGGTAGAGAGAGGACAGGGTGCCAAGGTCGCGGAGTAACGGCCCAACAAAATCCTTCGTTTGGTTGGCCAAGCGAGAAAGCGATGACTCTGTAGGCTCAAGGCCGAGCGCGGCACAGAGTTGTGCGACGATTTTTTTGTTCGCAGCGTCTGTCCCACTGATATTAAAGGCGGCTCTATTGAGTTCCAACGGCGTATCGAACAGCGCAGCAGGGTTAAAGACGTGGTCAAACAGCGGCACCTTGTCACCCGTGGCGTAAGGCGTGAGATCGTGGAGGAACGCCGCAAATTCTTCGGGCTTGATGCCATAACGTCGGCTGAAATAACGATAAACACCCAGGACCCGCAGGGTATTGGTGTTCAGGTCCATGGTCAGGTTGTGTTCACCCTCGCTGCGGATGGCGCAGATGAGCAGCGTGTCCAGTTCGGCATAGGACATGTCCATACCCAGGTCTTTCTTCAGCCAGCGCTGCAGACGAATCATGCGTTGCAAGCGGTCAAACCGTTGAGGGGACGTTTTAGTCAGGTACCAGACCGTGCGGCTACCGAGCGTGGTTTCCTTGAGGCCCATGGAATTGTCGAACTGGTCTGCACGCGTCGAGACAACGGTAGCAGGCACAACACTGTCATAACGCTCACTGCCATGGCCGTTGACATAACACGCGCCATAGTGAGAGGCGTGCGGGTATGCCTTGCCGACTCCCGCGCCCCCCGTCCATTGTGGGTTGCCGCTGGGGCAATTGGGAGACACGCGGGGGAAATGCTGACGCTGGGATAAAAGCGCCTCGACCTGCTCGGCATCCAGCTCCGAACGTTGCATGAACGTCTCGAGCTGCACCAGTGGGTTGTCAAGGTGGCCAATACCTTGGAGACCGTAACTGCGCTGAAAAAACTCCTGCTGCTCGGCCGTCCATGTCACGTACTCATCCAGGACAATGGTGAAGCTGAGTACCGCCAGTGAAACTGGCCTAGTGGTAGTGCCCGTGGTGGTGGTGACAGTAAATGAGGCTCGATAGCCCGGTTCGATCGGAAACGGTTCTTCTCCCCCCCAGCGGATAACTGTGCAGATTGTTGAGGTATTCGCGGGGTGAAGATAATTAGGCGTCCATATATTAGCCGTGTTCGCATATAACGGCGTCCCAGAATTAATCCAGAAAAGACCCTCTCGTTTAGCATCGTCAGGCCCCGAGAATTCAATCGTTGCCGTGCTCGTCAAATCCCCTTTGTTGACTAAGGTTTCTGCCTGAGGCACAACAGACTTCAGGCTTGACTGTGGGGATATCAGTAAAGCAATCCTGATAGCCGAATGCGGACTCAGATGAGAAGTCCCCGGCCCTCCCCAGGCCGCCGTCAGCTCAGCCTTCGATAGATAAAACGTGGTGAACATTGAAGGTTCGATCAACAGTTGCTGTTGCTGTGGGCTTAACCCCGACATCAACAGTTGCGCTTGCGCTGCAGTGTTCTGCACCGCGCCATAATCGTTCAAGCCCCGTTGGCTGATGGGCAACTGCAAGCTGATACGGTAGTTCAACTCCCCCAACTCAAGCTTCTTTTCGGCCAGCCCTAATCGGCATTGGTGGTGAGGGTAGTAATACGGAAACATGAACGGATAGCGCCGCTCGGCCAGCACGTCGTAAATCGGCTTGTTGGCATCCGGCTTTCCTGTCCGGTACCGGGCGATGTCGGCCATGAGTATCTCATTGACCAACTCCAGCATCGGTCTGGGGGTAAAGGTGCTTTGCTGGTCAATGATCAACCCCTCCAGATCGGGCCGCCGAGTCCTCAACAGAATCTTGGGCCGATCACCCTGGCCGGAGCCTTCCAGGGTGCGCGTAGCGAAACGATATTGAGCGCTGAGGTAGGCCACCGGCGAATCGACCGCCGCCATCGCGCCGACTTTGCAGAACTCATCCCAGTTTTCCTTGAACAGGTTCGGGAAACTCGGCCCGACATCGACCAGCGCACGCACACCGGTCTGCTGGCCCTGGTACTGGGTTCTGCCGTTGGATACCTGGTGCTCACGGTACAGCCGACCAATCTGCACCGCATAGCACATGGCATTGTCATAGGCCTCCTCGCCATCCGCCTCGCAGATCTCACCCAGGCGTTGGACGAAGTGGGGCTTGGGTTGGGCGATGATGTCGAACACTGACGTCATGCCCATTTGCTGCATCGCGGTGATGAAGCTGACTTTTTCCAGGCCCGCTTGCCGTTCGGGCTCGTTGACCAACGTAAGGAGCAGACGGTCAGTTCTCGAGTCGTTGTCCATGCCCACGCATTCCCTCAGGTAGAGATACACCGCTACGTCCAACAAACTGAGTGGTTCTAAAAAATAAAGAACCTGTGAACTCTGACAGTAACGACGAACGGTACCTGGGGACGGCCGAACACCAGAGCTACCTGAATTGGACGAGTCTGCAGTTGGCAGAAACTGGCTTGGCTTTGGTGGAAGCTTGCATTGATGGCTTGCAGGCCGATGCTTGTGCTCAGTAAGTCAGTCATCGCGGGCGAGCCCACTCCCACAGTTTGACCGGGTACGTCCTTGGAATAGGGTCAACCTGTGGGAGCTGGCTTGCCTGCGATGGCGTGCGCCCGGCCAGCACAATGCTCAAGCTAACCAATCCCGCCTACGCTTAAGTTAGGATGCTCGTTCCCTATTCGAGGTGGTCTCCATGTTTTTCGGCGTTCTCCTGATCATCACCTGGCTGATCCTGCTGCTGCGCTACCCGGCCAAGGCGCTGCCGGTATCGTTGGCCGCTGCCGTCGGCCTGGGGTTTGTCGCGGTTTGGGTGGTATGGCTGGACAATCGCGAAGCGTCACAACTGGCGCGTCTTGAGCTGCGCATCATCTACGCGCCGCAAGACTGCCCCGCCGACCGCCCGCTCAAACTGACCCTCAACAACGGCAACGATGTACCGCTCACCGAACTGCGCTGGCGCGTGGCCGCCTACGCACCGGGCGATACGGTCAACCTGGCCGACAACGTCTACGCCGCCCCACGCTATCGCGGCCCCGGCGAGTTGCAGGCGGGCGCCACCTGGGATGACTGCCTGCCCACCCCGCCGCTGCGCCCCGGCTATCGCCCACAAACCCTGGAATTTCGCGCCGAGCACCTGCAAGGCAGTTTCTCGGACTGACAAAGGATGGACCCATGCCCAACGTACTGATCACCGGTTGCTCCAGCGGCATCGGCCGCGCCCTCGCCGACGCGTTCAAAGCCGCAGGCTTCGAGGTATGGGCCAGCGCCCGCCAACCCGATGACGTCGCCGCCCTCGCGGTCGCAGGCTTCAATGCTGTGCAGTTGGACGTCAATGACAGCGCCGCTTTACAACTTCTGGCCGAGCAATTGAGCGAGCTGGATGTACTGGTCAACAACGCCGGCTACGGCGCCATGGGCCCGTTGCTCGACGGCGGTACCGAGGCGATGCAACGCCAATTCGAAACCAATGTGTTTTCCATCGTCGGCGTGACCCAGGCGCTGTTTCCTGCCTTGCGTCGCAGCAGGGGCCTGGTGGTGAATATCGGCAGTGTTTCCGGCGTACTGGTGACGCCGTTCGCCGGCGCCTACTGCGCATCCAAAGCCGCCGTACATGCCTTGAGCGACGCCCTGCGCATGGAGCTGGCACCGTTTGGCGTGCGGGTGATGGAAGTGCAGCCCGGTGCGATCAATACAAGCTTTGCGAAGAATGCCGGCGCCCAGGCCGAGTTACTGATCCAGGAACAGTCGCCATGGTGGCCATTGCGCGACGGCATTCGTGCGCGCAGCCAAGCGTCCCAGGACAAGCCAACCCCGGCCAGTGAGTTTGCTGCAGACGTGCTCAAGGCGGTGCAGCAAGCGCAACCGCCGCGCCTGTTGCGTTCGGGTAACGGCAGCCGCGCGTTGCCGTTGATGGCGGCACTGTTGCCCAAGGGGTTGCTGGAGAAGGTGCTGAAGAAGCGCTTTGGCTTGGGCGGTAGACTCTAAGGCTTCATGAAATCAATAAACGCCCGCACCTTCAGCGGCAAATGCCGCGTGTCCGGATACATCGCGTAAACCCCTTGCGGGGCAAAGCGGTGGTCCGCCAATAGGCGCACCAAGCGTCCCGCGTCGACATCCCCCTGCACCAACCATTGCGGTAAAACCGCCACACCGTGGCCCCGCACCGCAAACGCCTGGAGGACCGCCGCGCTGTCGGCCACCAAGGCTGACGGGCCGGCTCGATAAGGGTGTTCGAGACCTGCCGGGTCGGTGACGCTCAGTTCGCTCAAGCGGCCGTGGCCCAGCCTGGGCAACTGCTCCAACTCAGCCAGGGTTTGAACTGCGGCAAACTGCGGCGCCGCGACGGCGAACACTTCGAACGTGGACAACTGCACGGCGCGGTGATTGGAGTCCAGCAAGCGCCCCAGCCGAATCGCCACGTCAAAACGTTCGGAGATCAGATCGGCGTGGGTGGAGGATGTGGATAAGTGGATATTCAGGTCCGGGTGCAGGCGTCGAAAGGCTTCTACCGCCGGAGCAACTACAGCCAGGGCATATTCGACAGTGGTGGTGATGCGCAGGGTGCCTTTAAGCTGGGCATGTTCACTGCGGGCTTCTTCTACCGCCAGGCGGGCCTCTTCAAGCATGCGCGTGCAGCGCAGGTAGAAGCGCTCACCCGCGTCGGTCAGTGCCAGTTGGCGGGTGTTGCGGGTCAGCAGGGTGACGCCGAGTTCCGCTTCCAGGCGCTTGAGGTTGAAGCTGACCACGGCGCGAGTCTGGCCCAGCAGGTCCGCGGCAGCGGTGAGCGAGCCGGCCTCGACCACGGCCTTGAAAGTGTCAAAACGGTCCAGGCTGACCATGGTGAACGCCCTCCTTTGTCAAAATAATTTTGACAAACTAGCAGGCAAACCAACGTATCCCAAACCCTGCGTGCGGCCTAACCTGCCGGCTTCACTCGCAGGATCGCGTTCATGACCTACCGCTCGAAAGTCGCCTGGATCTTTTTATTGGGGTTTGCCCTGGACCTGGTGAACATGTTTGTCGCCACCGTCGCCTACCCGGATATCGCCCGCGAACTGCAAGCCTCGGTCACCCAGTTGGCGTGGATCAGCAATGCCTACATGCTCGGGCTGACAGTGATCATTCCCTTGAGTGTGTGGTTGGCGGCGCTCATGGGCGAGCGCACCCTGATCGCTACCAGCCTGCTGCTGTTTGCCGGCGCCTCGGTGATGGTGGGCCAGGCCGGCTCCATCGAAGCGTTGATAGCTTGGCGCGCCTTGCAGGGGCTCGGCGGCGGCTTACTGATTCCGGTGGGGCAAGCCATGGCTTACCGACACTTTCCGGCGGTCGAGCGCAGCCAATTGACAGCGCGGGTGATGTCGGTGGCGTTGCTGGTGCCAGCGCTGTCCCCGGCGTTGGGTGGGGTGATTGTCGACAGCCTGTCCTGGCGTTGGATTTTCTACGCCAACCTGCCCCTCGCGCTAGTGACCTTGCTGCTGGCGCTGCTGTGGATAAAACCCGATGTGCCTTTAACCGAGCGCCCGCCCCTGGACCTGGGCAGTGTGTTCAAACAAGCCGCCAGCCCGATGCTGCGCGTGGCAATGCTGGTTTACCTGTGTATTCCGGGGGTATTTATCGGCACCAGCCTGATCGCCATCCTCTACGTGCGTGGCCTGGAGTATGACGCCACCCAGACCGGCGCGCTCATGCTGCCGTGGGCACTGGCCTCGGCCGTGGCGATCTACCTGAGCAAGCGACTCTTCAATCGCTTTGGCCCCAAACCCTTGTTACTGGCCGGCATGGCGCTGCAATGCGGCGGTATCCTGCTGCTCAACGAGCCGACGCTGATTATTGCGGCCTACGTCTTGATGGGCCTGGGCGGCAGCTTGTGCAGCAGCACCGCACAAACCCTGGCCTTTCTGGATATTCCCGCCGAGCGCATGGGCCACGCCAGCGCGTTGTGGAACATGAACCGGCAAGTGAGTTTCTGCGTGGGCGCCGCCGTGCTCAGTGCAGTACTGTCGGCCTTGGATTCCTTCGCGATTACCTTCACGATGGCGGCAGCTCTGACCCTGTTGCCGCTTTTCGCAGTGTTGCGCCTGGATGCTTCCAGGATACGCACGCTGCTTCACCCTTGCAGCGAGCCCAAGCATGATTGACTACAGCGATTTTTTTGAAGAAGTGATCCAGACCCACGTCGAGATCGAACAATGGTTTGCCGGCGTTGCGCCTGAGGGCACGCTGGAAAATCTGCTGGCGCGCTTCTCACCCGAGTTCAGCATGGTGGCGCCCGCCACCGGTACGCGGGTCAACACGGCCGGGGTCAATGCGCTGTTCACGCGCCTGGGCGGGATGCGTCCGGGACTGAAAATCACCCTGAGTGAAATGACCGGCATCGACCGCCATGCACGCGGCGCGACGGTCACGTATCGCGAGCATCAGATTGACGACAGTGGCACCCAGACCGACCGCCGCGCCACCGTGGTGTTCGAGAAACAGGCCAGTGGCGCGCTGCTGTGGCGGCACTTGCATGAAACCTTTATCAAAGCCTGACACGGTCAACTGTGGGAGCTGGCTTGCCTGCGATAGGGGTGTGTCAGCTACAAATACTTCAACTGACAGTCCGCTATCGCAGGCAAGCCAGCTCCCACAGTTTAGTTTTGTGTTGGGTTGACGATCACGGTGCAGGTAATCCCGGCCGCCAACAACACGCCCTCCGGCACTTCATCAATGTGAATCCGCACCGGCACACGCTGGGCCAAGCGCACCCAGTTGAAGGTCGGGTTCACATCGGCGATCAGTTCACGGCTCTCGGGGTTGTCGCGGTCGTAGATGCCGCGCGAGATGCTTTCCACATGGCCCTTCAAGGTCTCGCCGCTCATCAATTGCATATCGGCTTTGTCGCCCACCTTCACGTGGGGCAGTTTGGTTTCTTCGAAGAAGCCATAGACCCAGAACGAGTTCATATCCACCACGGCCATTTTCGCTTCGCCGATGCGCGCATAGTCGCCACGGTGCACGTTGAGGTTGGTGACATAACCGTCCACCGCCGCCAGCACTCGCGTGCGTTTCAAGTTGAGTTCGGCGGCCTCCAGTTGCGCCAGGGCGTGCTGATAATCGGCCAGGGCCGAGTCGGCGATGTTGCTGGCGTCGTCGCGGTTTTCCCTGGAGATCACCAGGGCGTCGAGGTCGGCGCGGCGGTGCGCGTTGACCTTGCGCATTTCCCAGGTGGCCTTGCGTGAGGCCACCAGCGATTGCGCTTGCTTGACGGCAATGCGGTAGTGCTCGGGGTCGATCTGCATCAGCAGGTCGCCTTTTTTCACCAACTGGTTATCGCGTACCGGTACGTTCACCACTTCGCCGGTGACGTCAGCCGCCACATTGATAATGTCGGCGCGCACGCGACCATCGCGGGTCCACGGCGTTTGCATGTAGTGCACCCACAACGTGCGGCCAATCCAGATCGCCAACGCCAGAACCAGCAAGGTGGCGAGCAGGCTGAAAAACTTTTTCATCGGGGCATTCTCAACGGTAGACGCTCAGCGCCAGGGCGCCGAACAGGCAAGCGAACAGGCTCAGGCGCAGCAGCGCCGGGTGCCAGAAGAAACGGTACAGGTCGAACCCGGCCAGGAAGCGATCAATCGCCCAGGCCAGCCCGGCTGCGATCAAGAACATCAGGGTCATGGTCGGCATATAGATGCCGTGGAATGCAATTTCACGAGGCATTCGGGGCTCCTTTGAGGGCGGCCAGAGGCGATTGCGGGTCGAGCAACGAGGTGCGAATAAAGTGCAGGTAGCTCTTCACACGGCGCAGGGCCGAGGTGTCGAAGTGCGGGGCGAAGGGTTCGTCGGTGGCCTGCACACGGCTGATCGCATGGTCGACGGCAATCAACCCGCGCTCCAGGTTGCTGGCGCTGGGTTGCAGGAACAGCCGCACCAGCGAGCGCCCCATCACGCGGATCGCCTGACGCCACGGCTGCGACTCGGCATACGCCGGGTGCACCGGCAAAATTGCCTGTTCCTTGCGCAGCTCGATGATCGCGTGGCCGACCTCCAGCACCACGAACATCCAGCGCAGCAAATCGCGCTGCACCTGCGGCTCGCCGGCCGCGAGGCCGTAGGCCTGGTGCAGCAGGTCGCGGGTGCGGCTTTCAAAGCTCGACGCCAGGCCCTTGAGCTTGCCGCTGATGGCATACACCACTTGCTCACGCAGGTCTTGCTCCAGGCGGCGCCACAACCAGCGGCTGTTGGGCGGCAGGATGATCGCGCCCGCCGCCGCGCACACCAGCATACCGATGACCATGGCGATGTAGTCGTTGATAAAGGTGTAGGGGTTGTAGACCGTGAGGTTATCCGGCACCGAGCCGGTGCTGAAAAATATCAACAGGCCCACGCCCACACCGGCGTATTGCGGGCGTGAAGACAGGAAGGCACCGAAGATGATCACCGGTGCGAGCATCACGCACAGCAATGGGAAACCGTCGATCCAGGGGAACACGAAGAACATTTCGACAAAGCCAACCAAGGCGCCGATCAAGGTGCCGCAGGCCATCTGGAACGCCATGCGCTTGGGGTTGGGCGTGGCAGCAGACAGGCCCACCGTGGCCGCCGCGATCAGGGTCATGGTGGCGCCGCTGGGCCAGGCCGTGGCCACCCAGTAACTGCCCAGCACAATCAGGATAAACGAGGCGCGCACACCGGCAGCGGCACAGGCCAACCAGTTGGTCTTTGGCGTGTAGGCTTCGTGCCAATCCTCCCGCGCATGGCGATGCTCGGCCAGGGACGCGTGGGTTTGCGCGTAGTTGTGCAGGTCGTCGACGAAGCGGTACAGCAGCTCGTAGGCCGTGTGGAAATCCAACTGCTCGGCGTCCGTCGGGTTGCCCTCCTGGAAGCTCGCCCGCAGGCTGCGCACCTTGGCGGGCAGGCCGTCCTTGTAGGCGCTCAGTTGGTCGACCAGGCGCGCGGCATCGGGGCTGGTGAGGGCGCGGCCAGAAAAGCTGTCGAGCACTTCGGCCAGGTCTTGCAGGCCGGGTTTGATCGCTGCCACCACATGGTCGGCCTCATCGGCGCGCAAGCGTTCGAGCAATTGGTGCAAGGCGTTGAAGCGTGTGGTGATGCTCATGAATTCGCTGTTGAGGCGACTGAGCCGCCCGTTGCGCCGACGCATGTGCGGGTCTTCGAACACGGTGACGCTACGCAAGCCTTCCAGGCCCACGGCTTCGGCAATAAAGCGCACGTTGCTGGCCTCGAAGCCTTCGCGCTGGCTGCGCCCGCGCAGGCCATCGGTCACGAACAGCGCGAACACACCGAAGCGCTGGTACAGCGCGTTGCGCATGGCGGCGCTGGAGGTCTGCGGCAGGATGGCGGCGCTGACCAGTGTCGAACACAGTATCCCCAGGGAAATTTCCAACACCCGCCACACCGCCGCCATGAAGGCGCCGTCCGGGTGGGCCAGGGCCGGCAGGCCGACCATCGCCGCGGTGTAGCCGGCGAGCACGAACCCATAGGCGCGAAAGTTACGATTGCGCGTGGCACCGGCGGTGCAAATGCCGACCCAGATCGCCAGCGCACCCAGGAACAGTTCGGTGTTCTGCGCAAACAAGGCGATCAACAGCACCATCACCGCCGAGCCTGCCAAGGTCCCTAGGAAACGGTAGAAACTTTTGGCGAACACCTGGCCGCTCTGGGGCTGCATCACGATAAATACGGTGATCATCGCCGTGCGCGGTTGCGGCAGTTCCAGGCGCATGGCCAGCCACAGCGTCAGGAACGCAGCGACCAGCACTTTGAAGATATACACCCAGGTCACGCCATCACTGCGTGCCCAGTCGAAGAAACCACGGCGCCACTCAAGGGAATGCAGCCAGCGCAGCGGTGCAGGCAAGGGAGTCATCAAGGCCTACTCAGTGATCAAACACGGCGAGCGCCGCCGGAGTCTTACTTGGGAGTGTCTTGGTAGCCGAGGGCACATCGTCGCCAGCACCGAGGCCGCCGCCCAAGGCGGTCACCAGCTCGGCATGGGCGCTCAGGCGTGCCGCCTGCACCTGTTGTTCGATCTGCTGCTGGCGAAACAACAAGGTTTGGGCGTTGAGCACGTTGAGATAGTCAGTGAGGCCACGTTGATAGGCGACCATGGCGATGTCGTAGGTTTTCTGCGCCGAGGCCACCGACTGCGCGGCGAAGGCCGACTGTTTGTCCATGGACTCGCGGCGGATCAACTGGTCGCTGATGCCCTTGAGCGCATTGACCAGGGTCTGGTTGTACTGGGCCACCGCGATGTCGTAGCCGGCACTGGCTTCACCCAATTGCGCACGCAGGCGGCCGCCGTCGAAGATCGGCAAGGTGATCGCCGGGCCGACGTTGTAGTTGAATTTCTTGCCGGCCAGGAATTCCAGCATGCCGCCCCCAGTGGCCATGTAGCCAAGGCTGCCGACCAGGTCGACGTTGGGATAGAAGCCTGCATGAGCCACATCGATACCCCGTGCCTGGGCTGCTACCTGCCAGCGGCTTGCAACCACATCCGGGCGTTGGCCGAGTAATTGCGCCGGCAGGCTGGAGGGCAATTTCAACGGCGCGGCGAGGGCCAGGGTCGGGCGCTGCAATTGCGCGCCCTCCCCCGGGCCTTTGCCGGCCAACGCCGCCAGTTGGTTACGGCTCAGGGCGATTTCCTCGTCCAGGGCATCCAGTTGGCGATGGGTTTCCGGCAGCGGGGTTTCGGCCTGGCTGACGTCAAAGTGAGTGCCGATCCCGGCGGCCAGGCGTTTGTTGGCCAGGTCCAGGATCTGCTGTTGCTGGGCCAGGGTGGCGGCCGCGATGTCACGGTTGGCGTACTGCAACGACAGCTGGATATAGGCGCGCACCACGTTGTTTTGCAGTTCGAGTTGGGCCAGGCGCGCTTCGGCGGCGCTCATGTGCGCCAGGTCGACCGCACGTTCGGTCGTGTTGCTTTCCAGGCCCCAGAGGTCGAGGGCGTAGCTCAGGCCCAGGGACGAATTGTTGTCCCAGGTGTTGGCGCCGCTCAATTCGCCAGGACCGTAGAACTGATCCTTCGGCCAGTTGTGGCGCTTGAGGGTGGTGTCACTGTTGATCTGCAGCGACTCGGCCGACTCGGCCACCCCGGCCAGCGCTCGGGCTTGCCGTACACGGGCGGCGGCCACGGCCAGGCTGGGGCTGTTGCGGGTGGCGAGTTCGACCCAACGGTTGAGCTGCGGGTCGCCGTAGGCCTGCCACCATTGGGCGGTGGGCCAGTGGGCGTCGCGGGCGGCGCTCTGGATCGCGGCGTCGGTGGCCAGGCTATTGGCGTTGATCGCCTGGCCCTGCGGGGCGATTCCTCCGGTTCCGATGCAACCGCTGATGACTGACGTTAAGGCCCAAACACTGAGAGTCTTCAGCTCTCTGCTGATGCGACGCGGCACGGCAAGCGAATTCCTGAGAGGGTGTTGCGGGAGAGGTGGCGCAATTCTAGGCGGCGCCATGGAGGACGATAAGCTGGCATTCCTGTGAATCTTTGTTACCGTTCAGGCGATAATCCGTTGGTAGGGATCACTGAAAGCGTAACTTTCTGTCACAATTTGCTATCTCCCTTGAGAACACTCCATGGACACTTTGCAAAACATGCGCGCCTTCAGTTGTGTGGCCGAAGCCGGCAGCTTCACCGCCGCCGCCGTGCAACTGGACACCACCACGGCCAACGTCTCGCGCGCGGTCTCCAACCTTGAGGCCCACCTGCAAACCCGCTTGCTCAACCGCACCACCCGGCGCATCGCGCTGACCGAAGCCGGCAAACGCTATTTGCTGCGCTGCGAGCAGATCCTCGCCTATGTCGAGGAGGCCGAGGCCGAAGCCAGTGACGCCCATGCGCGCCCGGCCGGGCAGTTGAAAGTGCACACCATGACCGGCATCGGCCAGCATTTCGTTATTGACGCCATTGCCCGCTATCGCCGCACCCATCCCGACGTGACCTTCGACCTGACCCTGGCCAACCGCGTGCCGGACCTGCTAGACGAGGGCTACGACGTGTCCATCGTACTGGCCAGCGAACTGCCGGACTCAGGTTTCGTTTCCCAGCGCCTGGGCATCACCTACAGCATCGCCTGCGCCTCGCCGGACTACGTCAAGGCCAAGGGCTGCGCACAGCGGCCCCAGGACTTGCTCAACCATGCGTGCCTGCGCCTGGTCAGCCCGGTGGTCCAGCTGGACAAATGGACCTTCAACGGCCCTGAAGGCCAGGAAAGCGTGGCGATCAACAGCTCGCCCTTCCTGGTGAACTCGGCCGATGCGATGAAAACCGCGATCACCAGCGGCATGGGCGTCGGCCTGCTGCCGGTGTACGCCGCCATCGAAGGGCTGCGCAACGGCACACTGGTGCGGGTGATGCCGACCTACCGTTCCCAGGAGCTGAACCTGTACGCCATCTACCCCTCGCGCCAATACCTGGATGCAAAGATCAAAACCTGGGTGGAATACCTGCGCGGTTCGTTGCCGGAAATTCTCGCGGCGCACCAGGCGGAGTTGGTGGCGTATGAGTTGAGCGGTGGTGTGCGGATGGCGAACTGATTTTGAAATGCTGCTTCCCACCCCCTATAAACTCATTGGGGGAGCTGGCTTGCCTGCGATGACGGTGGATCAGCCAACACAACAGTGGCTGACACACCGTCATCGCAGACAAGCCAGCTCCCACATGTTGAGTGGAGTTCTGCCATGAAAAAGACTGTCCTGGCCTTCAGCCGTATCACCCCACCGATGATCGAACGCCTGCAACAGAATTTCGAGGTGATCGTGCCCACCCCCAAGTTGGGTGACATCAACGCACAGTTCAACGAAGCCCTGCCCCATGCCCATGGCTTGATCGGCGTGGGCCGCAAGCTGGGCCGCGAGCAGCTTGAAAGCGCGAGCAAGCTGGAGGTGGTGTCCAGCGTGTCGGTGGGCTACGACAACTACGACGTGCCGTACTTCAACGAGCGCGGGATCCTGCTCACCAACACCCCCGATGTGCTCACCGAGAGCACTGCCGACCTGGCCTTTGCGTTGCTGATGAGCAGCGCCCGCCGCGTGGCCGAGTTGGACGCCTGGACCAAGGCCGGCCAATGGAAAGCCAGCGTGGGCGCGCCTTTGTTTGGTTGCGATGTGCACGGCAAGACCCTGGGCATCGTCGGCATGGGCAATATCGGCGCGGCCGTGGCCCGGCGTGGGCGCCTGGGCTTCAATATGCCGATCCTTTACAGCGGCAATAGCCGCAAGACCGCGCTGGAGCAGGAACTGGGCGCGCAGTTTCGCAGCCTGGAGCAGTTGCTGGCCGAGGCGGATTTCGTCTGCCTGGTGGTGCCGTTGAGCGACAAGACCCATCACCTGATCAGCACCCGGGAGCTGGGGTTGATGAAGTCCAGCGCGATCCTGATCAATATCTCCCGTGGGCCAGTGGTGGATGAGCCTGCGCTGGTCGAAGCCCTGCAAACCCAGCGTATTCGTGGTGCCGGGCTGGATGTGTACGAAAAGGAACCGCTGGCTGAATCGCCGTTGTTCCAGCTGAGCAATGCGGTGACCCTGCCGCATATTGGTTCGGCCACCGGTGAAACCCGCGAAGCCATGGCCAACCGCGCCGTGGACAACCTGCGCAGCGCCCTGCTGGGCCAACGCCCGCAGGATCTGGTGAACCCACAGGCCTGGAAGGGCTGATACTGGACTTTATGTGGGAGCTGGCTTGCCTGCGATAGCGGTACATCTGTCACTCAATAGCTGACTGACAGATTGGTATCGCAGGCAAGCCAGCTCCCACATAAACAGTGCCCGACACAAAAATCCGGTTAAAGCCCAGGCCAGCCAAGTCGATAACTCTCTATAGATCGTCATCCCTGATCCACAGAAGGTTTTTATGTCCACCACCAAAGCCCGCGCAGACTCACTCTCGCTTCTGCTCTTTACCTTGCGCAGCGGCAAGCTGATGGCCATCAACCTGTTGAAAGTCAGTGAGATCATCCCCTGCCCGCCGTTGACCAAGCTGCCGGAGTCCCACCCGCACGTCAAAGGCATCGCCACCTTGCGCGGCGCTTCGTTGTCGGTGATCGACTTGAGCCGCGCCCTGGGTGAAATGCCCTTGCAAGACCCGGATGGCGGCTGCCTGATCGTCACCGATGTCAGCCGTTCCAAACAGGGCCTGCACGTGCAGGCGGTGAGCAAGATCGTGCATTGCCTGACCACCGATATCCGCCCGCCTCCCTACGGCTCCGGCGGCAATCGGGCGTTTATCACCGGCGTTACCCAAGTGGAAGGTGGCCTGGTGCAGGTGCTGGATATCGAGAAAGTCATCCATGGCATCGCCCCGGCACCGATTGAAGCAGCGCCGACCGACCTGACCATGGAAGAAGCCGAAGTGCTGGGCAACGCCCGCATCCTGGTGGTGGACGACAGCCAGGTGGCTTTGCAGCAATCGGTCCACACCCTGCGCAACCTCGGCCTTACCTGCCACACCGCCCGCAGCGCCAAGGAAGCCATCGACGTGTTGCTGGAGCTGCAAGGCACGGTTGAACAGATCAACGTGGTGGTGTCGGACATCGAGATGTCTGAGATGGACGGCTACGCCCTCACCCGCACCCTGCGCGAAACCCCGGATTTCAAGGATCTCTACGTGCTGTTGCACACCTCCCTGGACAGCGCGATGAACAGCGAAAAAGCACGCCTGGCTGGTGCCGACTCAGTACTCACCAAATTCTCATCCCCAGAATTGACCAAATGCCTGGTCGTCGCCGCACAAACCGTGGCGCAAAAGGGCCTGTAAGCCTTGGGCGAGTATTACCAACTGCTGCGTCGCGACCTCACCGGCAGCCTGCCCGCCCCGCAGTGGCCAGCGGATACCCGGCTGGATCACTATCGCGATGAACTGGCCCCGGCGATCCATGCCGTGCTGCGCATGACCCAGGACCAGGGCGGTGGCCGTGTCGGCCACCTGGATGAGTGGCGCCAGCAGTTCGTCACCGATGCCGAGTACGACCCGACGCTGTGCCTGGTGGCCAGTAACCACGACGGTGTTCTCGCAGTGGCCCAATGCTGGACCAGCGCCTTTATCAAGAACCTGGCCGTACACCCCTGCGCCCAAGGCCAAGGACTGGGCCGCGCCTTGCTGCTGCACAGTTTCCAGGTATTCAAGCAGCGCGGTGAACCCTATGTGGACCTCAAGGTGCTGGAGAGCAACCTGCGCGCCCGGCAACTGTATGAAAGTGCGGGCATGCGATTTGTGCTGCGCGACATCGTATCCAAGGGCTGATCCTCACTGGCGCATAACTTGCTTCCAGAGCCCCTGAGCGGTAGATAGAGGTAAAAACCCGTCACCCCTCAAGCGTGCCCTCTGACCTTGCCTGGTGACAGATCCGCCATGAATACACACTTTTCCTGCGTCGGTTGCGGTAAATGCTGCAGCGACCATCATGTGCCCCTGACCCTCGAAGAAGCCCGCAGTTGGGCGGCGGACGGCGGTAACGTCATCGTTCTGGTGGAGGGCTTTCTGGGTAACGGCCTGGGCCTGCCCCTGCAACAACGGGAACATGCCGACCGCCGCTCAGTGGTCGTGCCCAGCGGCAATACCGAGGCGTTTGTGGCAATTACCTTTGCCGCCTACAACGCCGGACGCTGCCGGAATCTTGACGAAGACAACCGCTGCCGCATCTACGAACGGCGCCCGCTGGTGTGCCGCATCTACCCGATGGAGATCAACCCGCATATCCCACTGAACCCAAGCGCCAAGGACTGCCCGCCGGAATCCTGGGAGCAAGGCCCTGCGCTGATCGTCGGTGGTGAGTTGATGGATGCGCAACTGGCCGAACTGATTCGCCGTTCACGCCAGGCCGACCGTGATGACGTGCAGACCAAAGAAGCGGTGTGCGCGTTGCTTGGCATTCGCACGACCGCACTCAAGGGCGACGGGTTTACCGCGTACCTGCCGGACATGCAGGCGTTTGCCCAGGCCATTGAGCAGGCGGTTGAACAGCCGGCAATGGCTAATGAATGGGTGTTTCATGTGTCCGGGATGGACATCGCTGAACAGGTGCTGGATGCCGGGGCGCGCATTGCCACTGAGGTGCCGGCCAATTATGCGTTTATCTCGTTGAGGGCGGCTTAGGCTACTACGGCCTTATTTTGGCGTAGGTATCTACTCAACTTCAGCGCGACGCTGGACCTGTGGCGAGGGAGCTTGCTCCCGCGACGGCCTACCATTCGACGAAAATTTCCCTGACGCCCCTCGATCCAACTGTGGGGCGTCAGCTAGATAGTCGCAGGCTGTCAGGCCGTCATCGCAGCAAGCCAGCTCCCACATTTGGAGCTCGGAGTGTCAGGTAGATAGGCGCCTCTCGGGAGCAGAGTTGCACTCACACAATAGCGCTCATGGATGGGCAGGCAACACATCGAGGCGATAGGGCTGGAGGATGCGTTGGTATTCGCCATTGTGCATCAGTTGCTCAAACGCGTGATTAAGCTCATTACGCAACGCGGTATCGGTTTTTCGCACCGCAATCGCCACGCTATTACCCAGCAGACCAGACGACACAGACGGCCCCATGAAATTGAAGTCCAAGCCCTGGGGCGTGTCTAGCAGGGCCTCTCGGATCTCCACGGCGCCTTGAAGGGTCGCGTCAATATCGCCCGAAACCAGGCTCTGCACCAGTTGGTCGTTGAGCCAGAAACTCCTGATGATTACCCCTGCCGGCGCCCACTGCGACAGGGCAAAGGCTTCCCGATTACTGCGCACCAGCACCCCGACACGCTTGCCCCTGAGCGACCGTCGATTAGGGCGCAGGCCCGAGGTTTTACGCGCCACCAGCCGAGTGGTGATCGGGTAGAGATCACGGGTGAAACTCACCCGTCGCCGTCGACTGCAGGTGGGCGCCATGCCCATGATCGCGTCGAACTGCCTGGCCTCAAGAGCGGGGAAATTTTCCATGACGATCTGGTCAACCCAGGTACAGCGCACGTTGAGCTGCTCGCACAGGGCATTGCCCAGTTCGATGTTCAGCCCCACCAATTGCCCTTGAGAATTGCGGCTTTGAAAAGGCGGAAAATGCGCGGCGACGGCGAAACGGATTTCACGCCGCGGTTGAACGTCGGCGGCAACGACACTTGTCGAGAGCAAGAGGGCAAGCACCGCACAAAGGTGTATCAGGGCCACGGGAATGTCCTTTTCCGGAAAGCTGACTCACCACGCCCCGATGAGCGTCATCGGGACGAAGCAAACGCTGTGCAAGCTTTCAAGAATCGGTCGCAGACCTACAAGCAGAAATGTCCACGGGCGATGTAGGCAACTGCCTATAACGCACGCAACGCTTTAATCTCAGCGTTTACCCATGGAGCGGCGAGTGCCCGGAGGCGCCATGCCTGGCGTCTTGGTATGGCCGTTCTTGGCGCCGCCTTTGTACCAGGGCTGGCTGGCATTCTTGGCGCCAGCCAGCTCACCCGGTTTGAAGGGGAACTTGAACGCCGGGATCTCGGCTTTTTCAACGCCGTCGGCGGTGGCCGAATCGACGGGGTCAGCCGCGTCGACAGGGGGTTGGGTTGGGGAAGTCATAAGGGCTCCGGCGCAGCTATAGGTGTAAAAGCGCCAGTATACGGGGGCAAAGCGGCGAGCGGTAAGCTTCAAGCCACAAGTAAAAAGCGCTAGCTGTCGCGGCTGTCAGTTTGGCGTCACCGTGCTGACCGCATTACCGGGCTATAAAGCAGCTACCCAACCTTCAACTGGCAGCTTGCAGCTTAAAACGTGCAACTGCGCCCCGGCGCCTCCCATGCAGATAAAACGAAACACGGCCCTGATGGTGGGCATCCTCTTGGTATTGGCGGTGGCCGCCTGGGCAGTAACACGGCCTGCCAAGCCCCGCCTGGCAGCGCCCACGGCGATCCCGGTACGGGTGGTGAACGTCGCGCAACAGGACGTTCCCAGGTTTGTCAGCGGCATAGGCTCAGTGCTGTCGTTGCACAGCGTGGTGATTCGCCCGCAAATCGACGGCATCCTCACACAACTGCTGGTCAAGGAAGGCCAATCAGTGAAAGCGGGCGATCTGCTGGCCACCATCGACGACCGCTCGATCCGCGCCAGCCTCGACCAGGCCAAGGCGCAATTGGGTGAAAGCCAGGCACAGTTGCAAGTGGCGTTGGTCAATCTCAAGCGTTACAAGGCGCTGAGCATCGACGACGGTGTGTCGAAACAGACCTATGACCAGCAACAGGCACTGGTCAACCAGCTCAAGGCCACGGTGCAGGGCAATCAGGCGGCCATTGATGCGGCTCAAGTACAACTTTCCTATACCCAGATTCGCTCCCCGGTCAGCGGCCGCGTGGGGATCCGCAATGTGGACGAAGGCAACTTCCTGCGCATGAGCGACACCCAGGGGCTGTTTACCGTCACCCAACTCGACCCGATTGCCGTTGAGTTCTCGCTGCCACAGCAGATGCTGCCAACCTTGCAGGGCCTGATCGCCGCCCCCACCCGGGCCACCGTCGACGCCTACCTGGGCGCCGACACCGATGGCCAGACCGGCGATCTGCTGGGCGAAGGCCACCTGAGCCTGATCGACAACCAAATCAGTTCCACCACCGGCACCCTGCGGGCCAAGGCCGAGTTCAGCAACCCGGCTCATAAGCTATGGCCGGGACAACTGGTGACCATCAAAATCCAGACGGCCCTCGACAAGAACGCCCTGGTGGTACCGCCGACCGTGGTGCAGCGTGGGCTGGACTCACATTTCGTGTACCGCGTAAGCGCTGAAAAAGTCGAGGTGGTGCCGGTGCAGGTCGCTTACCAGAACAGCGACATCAATATCATCAAAGGCGTGCAGGCCGGCGATGTGCTGGTCAGCGATGGGCAATCTCGGCTCAAGGCCGGTGCGCAGGTGGAGGTGCTCAAGGAGCCGCCGCAAGTGATCCACACCGCCGACGCCCAGGTGCAGCCATGAACGCAAGCCGGTCGCCCTCGGCCTGGTGCGTTGATCACCCGGTCGCCACCCTGCTGTTGACCTTCGCATTGGTGTTGCTGGGGATTATTGCCTTCCCGAACCTGGCCGTCGCGCCACTGCCGGAAGCGGAATTCCCGACGATACAGGTCACCGCGCAACTGCCCGGCGCCAGCCCGGACACCATGGCCTCATCGGTGGCCACGCCCCTGGAGGTGCAGTTCAGCGCCATCCCCGGCATGACCCAGATGACCTCCAGCAGCGCCTTGGGCTCCAGCCTCTTGACCCTGCAGTTCACCCTGGAAAAAAGCATCGACACCGCCGCCCAGGAAGTCCAGGCCGCGATCAACACCGCATCCGGCAAGCTGCCCAGCGACATGCCGAGCTTGCCTACCTGGAGGAAGGTCAACCCGGCAGACAGCCCGGTGTTGATCCTCAGCGTCAGCTCCAGCAGCATGCCCAGCACTGAGCTGAGCGACTACGTGGAAACCCTGCTGGCGCGCCAGATCAGCCAGATCGACGGCGTCGGCCAGATCAACATCACCGGCCAGCAACGCCCGGCGATTCGCGTGCAGGCGTCCCCAGACAAGCTCGCGGCCATCGGCCTGACGCTCGCCGATATACGCCTGGTCATCCAGCAGTCGAGCCTCAACCTGGCCAAGGGCGCGATCTATGGCGAAAACAGCGTGTCCACCCTGTCGACCAACGACCAGCTGTTTCACCCTGAGGAATACGGCCAACTGATCGTTTCCTACAAGAACGGTGCGCCAGTTCAACTGCGCGATATCGCCAACGTCGTCAACGGCTCGGAAAACGCCTACGTACAAGCCTGGTCCGGCGATACGCCTGGGGTGAACCTGGTGATTTCGCGCCAGCCCGGCGCCAACATCGTCGACACCGTCGACCGCATTCAAGCCGAGATGCCGCGCCTGCAAGGCATGTTGCCGGCCTCGGTGCAGGTCAGCGTGTTGACCGATCGCACCAAGACTATCCGCGCCTCACTGCATGAAGTGGAAATGACCCTGCTGATCGCCATCCTGCTGGTGGTGGCGGTGATGGCGTTGTTCCTGCGTCAACTGTCGGCGACGCTGATTGTGTCTGCGGTGCTGGGTGTCTCGCTGGTGGCCAGTTTCGCCCTGATGTATGTGATGGGGTTCAGCCTGAACAACCTGACCCTGGTGGCCATCGTGATCGCCGTGGGCTTTGTGGTGGACGATGCGATTGTGGTGGTGGAGAACATCCATCGGCACCTGGAGGCTGGCCTGGGCAAGCGCGAAGCAGCGATCAAGGGCTCGGGTGAAATTGGCTTTACCGTGGTGTCCATCAGCTTCTCGCTGGTGGCGGCGTTTATTCCGCTGCTGTTCATGGGCGGGGTGGTCGGTCGGTTGTTCAAGGAGTTTGCGTTGACGGCCACCGCGACCATTCTGATTTCAGTGGTGGTTTCGCTGACATTGGCACCGACGCTGGCCGCCTTGTTCATGCGTGCCCCTACCCACCCTGCCCACGCCAAACCCAGCTTCAGCGAACGCCTGCTGGCCGGCTATGCGCGCAACCTGCGCCGTGCCCTGGCGCACCAACGCAGCATGGCCGCGACCTTCGTGGTAACCCTGGCCCTGGCGGTGGTCGGCTATGTGTTCATTCCCAAGGGATTCTTCCCGGTGCAGGACACCGGTTTCGTGCTCGGCACCAGCGAAGCGGCGGCCGATGTGTCGTACAAGGACATGGTCGCCAAGCACAAGGCCCTGGCCGAGATCGTCAAGGCCGACCCGGCGGTGCAGGCGTTTTCCCATTCAGTGGGCGTTACCGGCAGCAACCAGACCATCGCCAACGGCCGCTTCTGGATCGCCTTGAAAGACCGCAGTGAGCGCGATGTGTCCGCCAGCCAGTTCATCGACCGCATCCGCCCGCAGCTGGCGAAGGTGCCGGGCATCGTGCTGTACCTGCGCGCCGGCCAGGACATCAACCTGAGCTCCGGCCCCAGCCGCGCCCAGTACCAATACGTGCTCAAGAGCAACGACGGCCCGACGCTGAACATCTGGACCCAACGCCTCACCGAAAAACTGCGCGCCAACCCGGCGTTTCGCGACCTGTCCAACGACCTGCAACTGGGCGGCAGCATCACCCATATCAGCATCGACCGCCAGGCCGCCGCGCGCTTCGGGCTGACCGCCACCGATGTCGACCAAGCGTTGTACGACGCCTTCGGCCAGCGCCAGATCAACGAGTTCCAGACCGAGATCAACCAGTATCAAGTGATACTTGAACTGGACAGCCAACAGCGCGGCAAGGCCGAAAGCCTCGACTATTTTTACCTGCGCTCGCCATTGACCAATGAAATGGTGCCGCTGTCGGCCTTGGCCAAAGTCGACCCGCCCACAGTCGGGCCGTTGTCCATCAGCCATGACGGCATGTTCCCCGCCGCCAACCTGTCATTCAATCTCGCGCCCGGCGTGGCGCTGGGCGACGCAGTGATCATGCTCGACCAGGCCAAAAACGAAATCGGGATGCCGAGCACAATCATCGGCAACTTCCAGGGTGCGGCCCAGGCGTTCCAGAGCTCGCTGGCCAGCCAACCCTGGCTGATCCTCGCGGCGCTGGTAGCGGTCTACATTATCCTGGGTGTGCTGTATGAGAGTTTTGTGCACCCGCTGACGATCATTTCCACCCTGCCCTCGGCGGGCCTCGGTGCGCTGATCATGCTGTGGCTGCTGGGCCAGGACTTTTCGATCATGGCCTTGATCGGCCTGGTGCTGCTGATCGGCATCGTGAAAAAAAACGGTATCTTGATGATCGACTTCGCCCTGGAGGCGCAGCGGGTACGCGGGCTGTCACCCGAAGATGCGATTTATGAAGCCTGCGTCACGCGGTTCCGGCCGATCATCATGACCACCCTTGCTGCGTTGCTCGGTGCGGTGCCGTTGATGCTCGGCGCAGGCCCTGGGGCGGAACTGCGCCAGCCGCTGGGCATCGCGGTGGTCGGTGGCTTGCTGGTGAGCCAGGCGCTGACGCTGTTCACCACTCCGGTCATATACTTGTACCTCGAACGGCTTTTCCACAGGCCCAAACCAGCGCTTGCGCTGGCGACCACACACTGAGGCGGTCATGCGCGTCCTGATTATTGAAGATGAAGAAAAAACCGCGGACTACCTGCACCGCGGCCTGACCGAGCAAGGCTATACCGTCGACGTGGCCCGAGAAGGCATCGAGGGCCTGCACCTGGCGCTGGAAAACGATTACGCCGTGATCGTGCTCGACGTGATGCTGCCCGGCCTGGATGGCTTCGGTGTGTTGCGCGCCTTACGCGCCCGCAAGCAGACGCCGGTGATCATGCTCACCGCTCGCGAGCGCGTGGAAGACCGCATCCGCGGCCTGCGCGAAGGCGCCGACGATTATCTGGGCAAGCCCTTTTCGTTCCTGGAACTGGTGGCCCGCCTGCAAGCCCTGACCCGCCGCAGCGGCGGCCATGAACCGGTGCAGGTCACCGTCGCAGACCTGTGGATCGACCTGATCAGCCGCAAGGCCAGCCGCAACGGTGTACGCCTGGACCTGACCGCCAAGGAGTTCTCGCTGCTCAGCGTATTGGCGCGGCGCCAGGGCGAGATCCTGTCCAAGACTGCGATTGCCGAGATGGTCTGGGACATCAATTTCGACAGCGACGCCAACGTGGTGGAAGTGGCGATCAAGCGCCTGCGCGCCAAGCTCGACGGGCCGTTCGAACACAAGCTGCTGCACACCATTCGTGGCATGGGCTATGTGCTGGAGAACCGCATGCAGGAAAACCACAGTGGTCGCTAATTCCATCGCCCTGCGCCTGAGTGGCATGTTCACCCTGGTGGCGCTGCTGATCTTTCTGTTGATCGGCGGCGCGCTGTACCAGCAGGTCGACCGTGGCCTGGGGTTGTTGCCAGGTGCCGAGCTGGATGCGCGCTACAGCGTGCTGGAGTCGTCGATCAATCGCTTCGGCACGCCGGAGCATTGGGCCAAGATCAGGTCCAAGCTCAAGCTGTTGGGGGAAGAAGACAAGCGCATCCGTTTCTGGGTGGTCAGCAGCGACCCGAGCTACGAATACGGTGAGCCGGATGCGCAGATTCGTGCCTTTGCCGAGGGCGCCACGGGTAAGCGCGACCTGCGTCTACCGGATCACGATTATCCCTTCAAGGTGCTGGTCAGCCAGTTTTCAGCCAAGGACCAGCGCCCGGCGCTGCGCTTCATGATTGCCATCGACACGGAAAACTTCCGTGCCACCCAGCATCACTTGCTGGTGGCGTTGATCAGCCTCGCGCTGGTGGGTGTAACACTGGCGGCACTGTTGGGGCTCTGGGTCGCGCGTATCGGCCTCAAGCCCCTGGGCAAACTCTCGGATGAGGCGCAAAAGCTTGCGCCGCCGAAACTCTCCGGGCGCCTGCACCTGTCGCCGCTGCCGCCGGAATTGAGCCAGTTCGTCAATTCGTTCAACGCCACCCTCGACCGTGTCGAGCAGGCGTATTCGCGCCTGGAATCGTTCAACGCCGACGTCGCCCATGAACTGCGTTCGCCGCTCACCAACCTGATCGGCCAGACCCAGGTGGCCCTCACTCGCGGCCGTTCGGCAGAGCAATATTTCGAGGTGCTGCAATCGAACCTGGAAGAGCTGGAACGGCTGCGCTCGATCATCAATGACATGCTGTTCCTCGCCAGCGCCGACCAGGGCAGCAAGGCCACCAAGCTGATCGAAAGCGCCCTGGCCGATGAAGTGGCCACCACCCTCGACTACCTGGACTTCATCCTCGAAGACGCCCAGGTCGAAGTGCGCGTGCACGGCGATGCCGTGGTACAGATCGAAAAGGCCCACCTGCGCCGCGCACTGATCAACCTGCTGAGCAATGCCGTGCAACACACCGCGCCGGGGCACGTTATCGACGTGCACATTGAAGTGCAGGCACACCAGGTGGCGATTGGCGTGACCAACCCCGGCGACGCGATTGCCAGCGAACACTTGCCACGCCTGTTTGAACGTTTCTACCGCGTGGATGCATCGCGCAGCAACAGCGGCGCCAATCACGGATTGGGGCTGGCCATCGTCAAGGCGATTGCGTTGATGCATGGGGGGGATGTGTTTGTGCGCAGTGAGAGCGGTGGCAATACGTTTGGTATCACCCTGCCGGTCTAACTGCGTTCGCTGAACAGTTTACCTTTGCTCTAGCTCGTGCGAGTGCTCAGCACTTCGTCGTGCAATGCGCCGCGCTCGAAATCGCTGGTCACCCGGCCGTTGAGTTTGAGCTGATGCGGGTGGCCGCTGCCGTAGCTCATCAGATTGTTGAGTTGGCGCAGATCGGCAGGGTCAAGGTTTGAGGTGGTCTGTGAGTGATTTTATCATGGCTTTTTGGAAACTCCGGGCAGTAGCTCGGTCGCTCGATCAAACTCATAAGTTAACGCTTCATCGTCATTCTGGAACGTTAGCGCTCTATTTAAAGTGCGGATCGCCTCTTCAGGTGAACCCAGCTCAATTAGTAACTCACCAAGGCATACCAATGATTAAATTAGTGTCACTGTGTCATTGGTATCGTTTGCCTGGGAGATGACATCTTCCAGATTTTGGCGGCCCCTCTCCAAGTCTCAACGGTCTAGTAACAAAAGCGCCTTCTGAAATTCGAGTTCGGTTTTCATATTGATTTCATTTGCATCCATATTTTTTGGAGAAGGCGCTTGATGATTTAGGGATATTGTATTGCCTCACCATGTTTTTTATATTTTTTGTAGATCGAACTTCTTAAAGTCTGGGTTTTCGGTGAAGCAATTTTTCCATTGTTGATTCCAGCCAAATTTATGAATATTGGAGTGCTGAGCATTGGGGTGCATCCCACTCGAAGCAGTAGCGTTCGTGGTTTTCATTGCTCAAGTGCAGCAGGCGACCATAGGCGTCGTAGCCAAATTCGACGCTGTGGCCGAGGGCGTCAACCCGCTGGATCAGACGACCAATGCGGTCGTAACGCAGGCGGGTGATGCGCTGGGCCGGGTCGGTATAGGCGGTCAACTGGCCGGCGAAGTCGATGTCATAGCGATCAATACGGCCATCGGGGCGCTGCCTTTCGATCAGGTAGCCGCGGGCGTCATAGCGATAGTGCGTATGCTCTCCACGGGCATTGATGGTTTCGCGGAGCAGACCACGCCGATCATAGCGATAGTGGGTCTCGTTGTTTGAGCAATCGCGGTAGGTGAGCAGTTGCCCATGTACATTCCAGCGCAGGTATTTGTGCTTGTCTAAAGGGTCGGTGATGCATTCGACCTGGCCCTGCGCGTTATACCGGTATTGGGTTTTTCGACCGAGGGGATCTTGCTCCCACAGCAGATTACCCTGGCCGTCGTAGCCGAAGCGCTGGGTGCGCCCGGCGCCATCGGTGATGCTCAGTGGCAACGCCCAGTGGCGGGTGTAGCGGGTCCGTTCGCAGCGACCCAGTGGGTCGCGGGTTTCGATCAGGCGGCCGAGTTCGTCGTAGCCGTATTGCCACTCGCCGCCCTGCGGGTCGATGCTCTTGAGCAGTTGGCTGCCAAGCACGTCTTCCTGCCAACAATGACCCATGGGATCAATGTGTTTGTAGATCTCATAGAGGGGCCCCCAGTAGTAATGGTCCTGGCGACCGAGGCTGTCGGTGACGCGGGTTTCGCCTTTTTCCAGGTCGTACTCAAAGCGGTAGTCTTCACCATCACTGCCCCAATGGCGAATGACTCGCCACTCATGGTCAGGCTGAGGCTCTAGCAGCGGAGGGAAGTTGCAGAGGCTGCCATCTGGGCGTACTGATTGAGGACGTTGTGCGGGAACTTCAAAGCGTTGCCATTGATACTGCAAAGTCGCGCCGCTGGGCAGGGTATGGCTATTGAGGAACCCCAGCCCGGTGTAGGTGAACCGACGCAGAACTTGGCCGGTGGCATCGAGCACTTCCTGTAACTGGCCGGCTGGGTTGTAGCAATAGCTGGCGAGTATTTCGGTGTGTTCGATCTGCGGATCATCGCCAAGCCTGATATAGAGCCGTTCCACTTGGCTGACCCGTTTCGGGTGCTGCGTGTCATAGCTCAGTCGGATGGTGGTTCGGCTCAAACCGTCGCACACGTAGTGCAGCCGACCTGTCTGATCGTAGAGAAGCCCTACCGTATTCAGGTTGCGATCACCCAGCTTGATCAGGCGTGAGCGTTTCGGGTTGTGCGGGTCAGTCTGGAAGACTTGGTAGAGACCGGTGTAGATGTCCTCGACCACGGTCTGCCCGTCTTCAAGTTGAAAGAACGCTAACCCATCGAGAACGCTGACAAAGGCATCGTTCGCCTTTAGCCGACCCAGCTCCAGGCGGGTGCCTTCGTCATCGACATAGATCCACAACTCGCCGCCCTCGGGGTGGGGCACGCGCAGGATTTCCACTTCGTAGGACACGCTCCAGCCCATGCCGAACAGGCCGTCGCTGCGCAGGTCATTGCTGTCATAAACTCTGGCCCATTCAATGGGAAGCAACCCCGGCAAGGTGAAGTCGTGATCCTCCGGTCCTCCCAGCACTTTGCTTCCGGTTGAAACAATCACCGGGCTGCCTTTGCACGGACGGATGCGTGGCTGCGGTTTGGGGCTGCCCTTCGGTCGCGGCCGAAGCTTGATTTTGCGTGAGATCAACATGCCGGCCACCATGCCGGTGAATTGCGCAATTTTGCTTTTGCCATTGCGAATATCCCGCACGGTCAGTGGCTCGCCACCTATGCGCACGTTGGGAGACACATTGGCATCGCTGTCGATGGTTGCATCGCACGTGGTCTTGTCGCCGGCTCGGGCGGCAGGCTGCCCGTTGATGAAGACCTTGCTGGCCCCCTGCGCGATGTAGCCAATCGGCATGGGCGGATGGCGTTCGCAAGTGATCTCATCTTGGTCTGCCGGTTGTGTTCCCGGGGCTGCTGGCGTGGTGACCGGCGGGTTGAAGATGTCGTAGATCGCCATTGCGCCTACATTGTCCAGGAATGACGTTTCTGACTCCTCTTTGGCAGCGTCCGCGCCGCTAAAGAGGAGCTGCGCCCTGCGGCCCGAGCCGCAGGCTTTCCGTTGATGTTGGTATTTTGCGAGCCGCTTTGAGATGTGCTCGCAGCAAACATATTGGATCAGAGTCGTCGTGAGCTGGTGTAGGGTATTATTGTTCAGAACAAAAGCTGAGGGGCTAACTCTTTGATTGCCATTTTAAAAAGCGGTCCTCTAATATGATACTTATTCTTTTATAGTTGATTTCTGTATCGGTAACGCAGTCTAAATCATCATGCTCGGGGAATGTGTTGCTAAAATCGGTTAGGTAAAAATATGTCCAGCCGGGACGATAGTATTTTTGCGTAAATGCGCTGCCTTTGAAATTGAAGTGTGCTGGAAGTAGCTGTTCGCCGAGAATTTCTCGGATGCTAATCAATTTTGAAGTAAGCGCATTTTTACTAGCTGTGACTTTTGAGATATCATCATTTTTTAAGAGCATGTGTTGAGCGGATGCCCATTTTAAATAAAAAAATGGCAAGATTCCGCTACTCTCAGTCGTTGCACTTGTCAATGGAAAAAAGTCAAATGGCTGTACTTCAAGTTCTTTTTTTGCTTCGATGAGGAATTGCTTTAGTATGTCATCCATTATATTTACCTATGCGAAATGATAAAGGCTTGACCAGGGTTCATCGTTTTTTAAGTTCCAATAGCTTATTTGATAGTCTACCTCTGATTTAAGGGATCCGGAAGGGTCGATGTCTTTTATCATTTTTCCTATTTTCTTGATGTGACGGTGCTTCAATTCAAAGCCTGGATAGTTTAACAGGCATAGGGCATTATTGGGGTCTTTGCGTAGAAGCTGAGGGAATACTTTGAAATAGGATTTGTAGTATTTTTCGAAATCAACCCCGCTTAGAATAGTTATGCAAGCCTGCATTACTGATGACTCAAAGGGACTTAGGAAGCTCGTCATTATAATGTCAACTATTTCGCTATCGGCATTTTGCGGCGTTTTATATATGAGTTTATGAAATGTTTCCTCGGCTGTTCTATTTCGAGGTCCGTTTAAGACCTCTGACATTTCAATGATCCATTGAGCTTTGTCTTTCATTATATGTACTCCTTGCACTTGGCCCATGCGAGCATTTGAGCAATTGCTGAGTCATATTTGTCTCCGAATTTTGATCGTATGTCTTCGATGTCCATCATCATTGCTGCTCGGTATCCTGCCTTTCCTCCTTGTATAAGTTTTTCCTGTATTTTGCTGTACTGCTTTCCTTTACTACCCCAACTAGCTGTGGCGTGATGATCATTTACATCGAGTTGTATGGAGGGTTTTGCGTCCGAACTTACTGCCCTTCCATTGATTTTTGAGTATGCAGAATCTGCGGGCATATGGTGGGACTCTCTGCGCGGTGAGTAAGAGTTTCCGCCTTGTTTTATCTTTCCATGCTTACCTCCTCGATAGTTATCGCCAGGAACGCCATCCTGGAGTGCAGCACAAGGATCTATCTTCTTTTTACCTTTTGTCTTACCTCCAGTCTTCTTACCAGAGCTTGTGACCATCTTGGCACCGTATCGCGATGCCTTTCCAGCAGTCCCTACATAGCCGACAAACGGAATCGCTGAGAGCAATGATAGCCCAGCCCCTACATAGTCGCCTCGAACGGCGCTGAGTCCCGCATTGCCAATGTCGGCGATCTCCCCGAAGACCGGCACCAGTCCAACGATATCCAGCCCCAGTTGGATGCCATCCAGGATCTGTTCGCCGGTGATGCCTTCTTCTTCCGTTTCAGCCTCAATCGGCGGATTGGCCTCGCTGGCCGACACCTGAGCCGGCACCGTCTCACCCACCACCCGCCCAATAGTGTTGCCACTCTTGAACGAACTGAACGGCGGCAGAGTCGCCAATTCACGGGTCATGAAATGCTTGCGCAGTTGCTCGTATTCCTGCTCGTTGAAGGTGCGAGATTCATGGTAGGGCTTACCCTGCGGATCCG